>JAHEFL010000188.1:404-4928 GCA_024640205.1 Flavobacteriales bacterium
ATGATTCATTCAGAAGGATATGTGAGACTGAACGCTGGCCAACATCAGATCTCCGTTCCGTATGCCACATCAGGACTTTATTTGATCAGGGTGGCTGACGATCGCACCATTCATGATATGAAGCTCGTCGTGGAATGAGGAGGAAACCTTGACACACTTGGCGGCATGCCCGAAATACCTTCCGCGATGCATATGGATCCAAGGTCTGGGCAGCGCATTTGGCGGAACATTGGCACCTGTATTCTTACCCTATCCGTACAGGTAGGGATTCAAGGACAGTATTTCACTAATGTCGCCGAGGAACAGGGCATTGATATCCTTGTCGAAAGCGACCTGTTCGGTAGCGGTGTCAGCTTCCATGATATCGATAATGACGGCTGGGATGACCTGACCTTTTGTGTCAAGGACGACAGTCTCGTGGTATACAGGAACGACGAGGGACAGTTCCATCGACTTCCCTCCTTTCTGTTCTTGGACGGAGAAACGAAACACGTCCTCTGGGTGGACCATGACAATGATGGCGATATGGACCTTACGGTGACCACCTGGATGGGTACCTACCGTTTATTCGAGAATGACGGTGCATTCTCGTTCACGGATATTTCAGCATCGGCAGGACTGGCTCAGAACAATGAGCACACGTATGGTTGTGCATGGGGCGATTACGATCGTGATGGGGATCTGGACCTATACGTATGCCTATACGAGTATGAAGGGAACCAGAATAACTTCTCCCGCATGAACCATTTATACCGCAACAATGGCAACGGAACATTTACCGATGTTACGCTGGAAGCTGGTGTTAGTGATGGTATCAAATTATCATTCCAAGCTGTATGGATGGACTACGACAACGATGGGTGGCCCGATCTCTATGTCATCAATGATCGTTGGTTCTCGAACAGCATGTACCGTAATAACGGGGATGGGACTTTCACGGATGTGACGCAGGCGACCGGGACAGCGGTTCCCGAGCAGGATCCGATGACGGCCAGCGTTGCCGACTTTGATAATGACGGTGATCTGGACATTTATATGACCAATACCGGGGTATTCGCATTCATCGAAAAACGCGGGATGTTGATGGTCAACAATGGGGACGGAACCTTTACTGAACGAGCCGGGGAATTGGGAGTTGATATATGGACGTGGTCGTGGGGCGCCACTTGGGTCGACGTCGATAATGACTCTTGGCAAGATCTCTATGTCGCGACCTCCATGCCGAACAGCACGATAGAGGATAACGTGTTCTACCTGAGCGATCAAGGCGAGCAGTTCAATCCGGCTCCTCAATGGTTCACGAGCGATCATAACGCGCGCAGCTTTGCCGTGGCACGTGGTGATCTGAACAACGACGGAGCCTATGAACTCGTGGTCCAGAACCAGACTCCCTATCATCCCTTCCTGTGGCTCAACTCAGGGAATTCAAACCATTTCGTGAAAGTCACGATTCAGGGCACCGTTTCGAACCGATCTGCCATTGGTAGTTGGATCCGGGTGTATGCAGGCGGGAACGTTTTCACGCAGTACACACACTGCGGGGAGAATTACACCAGCCAGAATTCCCAACATCACATCATCGGGCTCGGGACTATTGAACTGATCGATTCGATCCAGGTGGAATACCCTAGCGGGCATACGGACACGTACTACGATCCAGCTGCGGACCAGCATCACTTCATGGTGGAAGGAGAAACCTATTACGCCTCGATCCTTGCTTTAGGTCCGCTCACATTCTGCGAAGGGGATACTTTGATCCTGGATGCCGGTGACCACGAGTCCTATTTATGGGATACGGGCTCCACGGAGCGCTTCATCACGGTTACGACGAGCGGTGAACATTGGGTCACCGTCCAGAATGAGTTCGGCATCGAAGCATTCAGTGACACGATCGTTGTCTCGGTCCTCCCATCCCCCATCATTGAAGCCAGCACTCAGAATCCGCTCTGTTCCGGGGATATTACGGGGTCCATAATATTGACCAACCTTCTCGGCATCGAAGCACAATCCGTGACCTGGAGCAACGGTGGATCCGGCGCGATCTTAACCGATCTGTCGGCAGGGATCCATGATTACGCATTCACTGACGTGAACGGTTGCACCTCCTCTGGATCCCTGGAGCTAACAGAACCGACGGAACTCTTCGTCCAAATGACGATCGAACCTGTAACATCGGGGAATAACGGTGCGATCGAGGTTCTTGTATTCGGAGGTACCCCGCCCTATACGATTCACTTGAATGGGGAAGAGGCGTCGACATTCAATACGGGTCTGTCGATCGGCACCTACGTGGTCGAGATCACTGATTCCAATGGCTGCCAATACCAGGAAGTCGTTGAAGTGGATGGGAACACGTTCGTTCATGAAACAAGCATTCAAGGCTCTTCCGTATTCCCCAATCCTGTGCGGCGGGATGCTTCACTGATGGTATACACCCCCCTAGCCAACGGTCTCATCAAGATCGGGCTGTTCGATGCCCTGGGGCGCTCGGTCGCCGAAGTATCAACTGACCTCAGGCGCTTCATTGTGGACCCTTCCACGCTTCAGCATCTTCCTCCCGGACCTTACCTGGTGCGGGTGCATTGGGATAAGCACATCGATGACCATGTCATCATTGTTCAATAAATTCCGCTTCCAGCCCCGAACCTCGATGATGACAAGACCTGATCCCTGTGCTGTGTTTCGTGCCTTTCGGTCCATTGCGGTGATCTTTTTGACCACATCCACGTTGGCGGGAACGGCCCAGCAATTCACGGATGTGGCCATTGATCAGGGAGTGGATATCCTCATTACGAACGATCCATTCGGAAGTGGAGTAAGTGTGTACGACTTTGACGAGGATGGATGGGACGATCTCTCCTTCGCAGCGACAGACGACAGCCTTGTATTCTATCGGAACAACGGCGGGATGTTGGAGCGTCTGCCATCATTCATGTACGGTCCGGGGGAGACGAAGCATGTACTCTGGGTGGACTATGATAACGACGGTGACCTCGACCTGACAGTGACCACACGCTACGGCACTTATCGGTTGTATGAGAACGATGGTGCGTTCAACTTCACCGATGTGTCGGTCCTTGCTGGATTAGCGCAATTCAATGAGGAGACCTATGGCGCTTCGTGGGGGGATTATGACCGTGATGGCGACCTGGATGTCTACTTCTGCACCTATGAATTCGAGGGTGACGATAGCAATTATCCGAGCCTGAACCATTTGTACCGGAACGAAGGGGGTGGAATATTCACGGATGTAACGCTGGACGCAGGAGTTGGGGACTCCATCGCGCTTTCCTTTCAATCGGTGTGGATCGACTATGACATGGATGGATGGCAGGATCTTTTCGTCATCAATGACAGGCTGTTCCCGAATACCATGTACAGGAACAACGGGGATGGGACATTCAGTGACGTCACGGAGCAGACCGGCCTGGCACTGACCGAACATGACCCGATGACAGCCACTGTGGGGGATTTCGACAATGATGGTGACCTGGACATATACATGACCAATACGGGCACCTTGGTAAAAAAAGGACAACTCCTGGTGAACAACGGTGATGGCACTTTCAATGAATTGGGCGCCACCTATGGCGTGGACATTCCGTGGTGGTCATGGGGAGCGGTCTGGGCCGATGTGGATAACGACACGTGGCAGGACCTCTATGTGACCACCTCTCAGCCCAACAGTCCCGTGGAGGATAACGTCTTCTATCACAGTCAGGATGGAGCGGCCTTCGTCTCTTCTCCGGGCATGTTCATGGGTGATCACAATGCGCGCAGTTTCGGGGTTGGCAGGGGTGATCTTAACAACGATGGTTTCTATGATCTGATCACTCAGAATCAGGCACCGTATTTCCCCTTCGTGTGGATGAACACGGGTGGTTCGAACAATCACATCAAGGTCACGCTTCAAGGAACAATTTCGAACCGAATGGCGATCGGATCCTGGATCCGGGTCTATGCCGGAGGGAATTGCTACACACAATACACGCTCTGCGGGGAGAACTATGTAGGCCAGAATTCACAGCACCATGTGTTCGGATTGGGAGAATACACCGCCGTGGATTCCGTGACCGTGGAATACGTGAGCGGGCATATGGACACGTACTACGATCTTGCTGTGAACCAGAACTATTCCTTCGTGGAAGGGGAGACCTATGTGGCCTTCGTAACGCCGTTGTCACAGACCGAATTCTGTGATGGGAACTCGGTAACGCTTGATGCTGGTGACCATGAGGTCTACTTCTGGAACGATGAAAGCGGGGGCCGATACCTGACCGCTTCAACGTCAGGTCAATACTTCTTTACAGCCTATAATGAGTACGGTATCCCGGCGATGAGCGATACGATCGAGGTCATCGTTCACCCACTGCCGGACATCGAGGTCGATCAGGAGAACCCGTATTGTGCAGGTGAAGCATCCGGTTCTATCCAACTCACGGACCTGAACGGTTCGGATCCGCTATTGGTGGAATGGGACCAGGGATCCGAGGGCCTTTTCATCGATGAACTGATCGCAGGATC
>JAHEFL010000189.1 GCA_024640205.1 Flavobacteriales bacterium
CGAATTCCGTTCACTACGAGGCGATCGATATGCTGGCCATCCCTTATCCGGATGCAAGCTTCGATGTCGTAACGTTCAAAAGCGTGATAGGCGCCTTGGGTAGCAAGGAGCGTCAATTGAAAGCCATGGCTGAGATCCATCGTGTCTTGAAACCCGGTGGTGTCTTGTTATTCGCAGAGAACCTCACCGGCACGGTGCTTCATCAATGGCTGCGCAAGCGCTTTGTGCCCTGGGATGCGTATTGGCGGTACTTGGACGCGGAGCAGGATCGGGACCTGTTCCATGATTTCTTGAACGTTGAACTCCGTGCTACCGGTGTCCTTGCCAATCTGGGTCGAACCGAGCGCCAACGGGACGTTTTAGCGCGCGTTGATGGGATAATTGGTCCCTGGTTCCCGGAACGCATGCGAACAGTGTGGTTCGGCGTGGCTTACAAGGGCATATCCGGGAAAAGCACCCCTGCCACTTGAGCGCCATCGCACATCGACCTATTTTTGGCCTCGCTTCCGCTCCATCGCGCTCCTGATGTCCTTTTCCATTTCAACTCCCATACTCGTTACCGGCGGGGCAGGCTTCATTGGAAGCCACCTCTGCGATGCACTGATAGAGCGTGGGCTCCGGGTCAGGTGTTTCGACAATTTCGCGACAGGAAAACGAACGAACGTGGAGCATTTGGTCCCGCGATCGGGATTCGAACTGATGGAAGGGGATATCCGCAACTTGGATGATCTTCAAAAGGCCATGGAAGGGGTGGAGGTGGTCCTTCATCTGGCAGCACTGGGTTCCGTTCCTCGGTCCATTGCCGATCCCTTGTCCACACATGCGGTCAATCTCACCGGCTTTCTACAAACGCTGGATGTTGCGCGACTGGCCAAAGTCAGGCGGTTCGTTTATGCGTCCAGTTCCAGCGTTTATGGCGATAGCCAGGAATTACCGAAACGTGAACCCAATATCGGCCGGCCACTTTCACCTTATGCGGTGACCAAAGCCGGGAATGAATCCTATGGTCAATTGTATGCCCGCCTTCACGGTATGAGCACCATTGGTCTGCGCTTCTTTAACGTGTTCGGTGAGCGTCAGGATCCGGAAGGTCCATATGCTGCTGCGATCCCCAAGTTCATACGAAGCTTCATCCGGCACGAGTCACCGCTCGTGCATGGTGATGGTCTCCAATCCAGGGATTTCACGTACGTAGGGAATGCTGTTCAGGCCGTTATCGCGGCCATGGAAAGTACTGACAAGCGCTGCCACGGTGAGGTTTTCAATGTGGCCTATGGCGACCGTACCACGCTATTGGAGCTTATCGCTGTGTTGCAGAGCGAACTGGCACGCATCGATCCGGCGATAGCTGCGGTGAAGGTCGAACATGGACCGGAGCGTGCAGGGGACGTCCGCGATTCCTTGGCAGATATTGCGAAAGCCTCGGAGCTTCTCGGTTTCAAACCCGCCTTCGACCTGAAAGCGGGACTTTCCAAGGCTGTGCCTTGGTACGTGGCGAACGCGGGATAATGGTCCTGGTATGGACTGTTGACGATAAGGGCCAAGCCCATGCTTGAAGGCCGCAATGCTCGTGGTGCTCCCTTGCCGCCAGTCGTTCATCGATCCAGTTGACCGAGCAGCTCCTTCACAGCCGCTTCCAGCTGTTGATCCCTTCCCCGGGATACGACCCCGGGCTCATTCATTTGCTTCACATCGGGTTCAAGCTGGGTGTTCTCCATGAAATTCCCCTGGTTATCGATCATACCCACTTGAGGTATTCCGAAGTACATACCGTTCTGAAGCCCTTCCCACCAGACCGCCGTTCCTGTGCCGGGTACTGGCATTCCGACCAACTTGCCCACCCCAAGTGCCCTGTAGGTCACCGGGAACAGGTGTGCATCTGAGTAGTTGCTCTCGCTCATCACCACCACGGAGGGTCTGGTCCATTTGGCGATGGGTTCGGCTCCGAGCTTTTGCCCCCTTGGCTCGATGCGCATGTACACCTTGCCGCTCAGGAATGTCGCCAGGTCATCATGCAACCATCCCCCGCCGTTGAAACGTGTATCCACCACGAGAGCTTCCTTGTCGTAGTTCTTACCCAACGCGTCATCGTAAACCTTGCGATAGCTCTGGTCGTTCATGCCGCGTACATGAACATAACCGATGCGTCCTCCGCTCAAGCTGTCCACGAGGAATTCACAGCGCTCCACCCAACGGTGATAGAGCAGCTGGTACTCTTCCCCTCGGGAGATCGGTTTTACGGTCTCATCCCACCGCTGTTTGGTACGTGGGTCGAACAAGCTTAACAAGGTCGGTTTGTCGGCCTTCCTGTTCAGGAGCTTTGCCGGATCCTCTCCGGAAGTGATGGCCACGCCATCGATCTTCTCCAGAACAACTCCGGGTGCAATACGGGATCCCTCCTGGACACAAGGGCCTTTTTTCATGACCTGTTCCACGGTAAGCCCATCCGCGTCAGGTGCGTTCCGATAGAACAGGCCCAGTGAGGCGGTAGCATCCGCGGTCGGTTCCCTGTGCCGATAACCGGATCCGGTATGGGAGGCGTTCAATTCACCGAGCATCTCGCTCAGCAATTCCGCGAAATCATGGTTGTTACCGATATGGGGTAACATCCGCTCATACTCCGTCCGGTACAGGTCCCAATCCACGCCGTGCAGATCAGGATCATAGAATTTCTTCACGACCTGTCTCCAAACGTGGTCGAAGAGGTATTGTCTTTCCGCAGGCTCATCAAGGGTCATTTCACCGTCAATACCAACATTCTTGGCTTCGGACTTTTCGATCTCCACCCGTTGGATGCCGCCATCCTTGTAGAAGAACAGGTTCTTGCCTTCCTTGTCCAGAACCAAACCTCCGGCCCGATCCGCACCCAGCTTCACCAGGATCTTGGTCTCCCGGGTCCGAAGCTCTGTTTGCCACAGGTCATAGCCCTTCTCGAAACGGGCGAGGTAGAACAGCTTCTCGCCGTCCTTGCTGAGGATGGCGCTCGATAGGTCGGAGGAGTGGATGGTCAGTCGAACGCGGCGATCCTCTATACGGTCCATGTCGATCTTCAGCGGTTCGACGATCTTCTCCTTTTCGTCCTTTTCCTTTTTCGATCGCTCGCCAGCTTCCTCCTTTTCCTCCTTCTTTTTTTTCTCCTCTTCTTCCTTCAAGAGATCAAACTCCTCCTTGCTCAATTTCGAGCGATCGTATTCCGCCTGCGTGAAGTAAGTGGCATAGGCATCGGACTGCCCACCCCAGCTCGCATGGTTCTTCATCCCATCACGGCTGCTGAAAGTGAGCATCGCTTTACCGTCCATGATCCACTTCGGGTTTCCATGCCCGTAACCGCTACGGCTCAGGTCGGTCACCTGACCATCCCCACTGGCACTTACCAGACCACTCTGTTCTATCCATTGTTCCGGATGCAGGAATTGGACCAGCAACCATTTGCTGTCCGGGGACCATTCATAATGTTGGTCGCCATCGGCGTAGCTGTAATTGCGATCCCCGGGTAAAACGGTCCGTGAATCCATTGTGGCCAGGTTAAGGACACGCAGCGTGGTCCGTTCTTCCAGGTAGGCCACTTCCTTTCCATCCGGGGACCAATCCGGTTGGAATTCCTCAGCCTTGCTGGCCAGTAGGACGTCCTCGTTGAGGATAGTGGCGTTGAAGAAATACGGTTCCTCCTTGCGGACGATAGCTGAGGTATAGAGGTCCCAACTGCCGTTGCGCTCCGACGCGTACAGCAATTTCCGACCATCGGGAGCAAAACTTACTGACCGTTCCTGTTCCGGTGTATCCGTAATGCGGCGAGTGGTTCCTTCCGCCACGGAGCTCACGAACACCTCTCCGCGATGAATGAAGGCGACCTCCTTTCCGTTAGGGGAGAGCGCGAATTCACTTACATCGCCTTTGACAGGAACGGTCCTGGTCGTTGTATGGCGCAGGTCGATAGCGGTCCTAACTAGAACCTTGACAGGTTCCCCGCCGGGCTTCATGGTATATAGCGTGCCATGGTGGCTGAAACACAATTGCCCTGAGGTGCTGGTACCCAGGTGTCGTACCGGATGGTCCTTCATGAAGGTGATCTGCTCGCTAGCACCTCCTCCGACAGCTATGCGGTGCACATTGAACGATCCGCTCTCTTCACTCAGGTAGTAGATCGCCTTCCCATCGGCAGCGAATACGGGATCACGGTCCTCTCCTTGAAAGGTGCTGATCCGCGCATACTGTCGGGAAGATGGTTCATAGGTCCACACATCCCGGGTCACCGACGAAGTATGGTGCTTGCGATGATCGTCCTCGTATCCTTTCCAGTCGTGGAATACCAGCATACTGCCATCCGCATTGTAACGGGCACTGAGACCCGGGGTGTCCATGACACGCGTGGCCTGCCCCCCGGCTACCGGAACGCTGTATAACTCGCTCAGCCCAGGGCTCGGGAACTGTTGGTTCCGCGCGTCATCCAACCGGGCGCTGGAAAAAATGATCCGGCCCCCGTCCGGTGAAAAGTCGCTGGGATGATCGTCCGCGGAATGGAACGTGAGCCGACGTGCCTCACCTCCTGACGAGGGCATGATATACACGTCCCTGTTCCCATGTCGATCACTGCTGAAGGCTATGGAACGACCATCCCGCGACCATACGGGGTCGGCATCGATCGCTTCATGCGTCGTCAGCAGGGTAGCGGTGCCTCCGGTGGATGACACTATCCAGAGGTCTCCCAGGTACATAAAGACGATCGAGGTCCCATCCGGGGAGATGGCCGGCTGCCTAAGCCAAAGCGCTTCCGTCGGGCCGCTCGGGGCGATCTGGGCCGGGTTCAGGAACGGGAGCAGAAGAAAAGCAGCGATGAAGAACGAAATGCGCATGGAACGAATGATCAAGTTGGACCGAAAACCCAAAGC
>JAHEFL010000190.1 GCA_024640205.1 Flavobacteriales bacterium
ATCGGGTATCATCCTGCAGCGCAGGGATACATTATCAGATGCCAATCGTGATGCGGTGCAGTTGACCGATGGAAAGGCCCTTGAGCAGATCCTTCTCGATCAGTACATACGGCTGAGCCAGTAGATCAGTCCACGTAGCGCAACGAACGGCCAGGATAGGTCGCTGAATCACCGAGCTGCTCCTCTATCCTGAGCAATTGATTGTATTTCGCGATCCGATCGCTCCGGCTCGCGCTTCCTGTCTTGATCATTCCGCAATTCAATGCCACGGCCAGGTCGGAGATCGTGGTGTCCTCCGTTTCACCACTGCGATGGCTCATTACGCTCGTGAACCGGGCGCGGTGGGCTAATTCGACGGCGGCAATGGTCTCGGTCAGCGTACCGATCTGGTTCACCTTCACAAGAATGCTGTTGGCTATACCCTTCGAAATGCCTTCCTGCAATCGCTCGGTGTTCGTCACGAACAGATCGTCACCTACCAGTTGGACCTTACCACCTATCGCAGTTGTAAGCTTCTTCCAGCCCGCCCAATCATCCTCGGCCATGCCGTCCTCTATGCTCACAATGGGATATCGCCTGGACCAGTCCGTCCACATGGCCACAAGTTCTTCGCTCGTCAGTTCATCGCCGGTGCTTTGCAGCAGGTAGCGCTCCCTTTTACCGTCGTAGAATTCCGAACTGGCGCAGTCAAGTGCGAGTACGATATCCTCCCCTGGCTTGTATCCGGCCTGCTCAATGGCCTGCATCACCAATTTCAAGGCTTCCTCATTGCTTGGGAGATCGGGTGCGAACCCTCCTTCATCACCGACATTGGTGCTCAGGTTCTTCTTCTTCAACACGGTTCTCAATGCATGGAACACTTCCGCACCCATCCGCAAGCCTTGGCCGAAGGTTGATGCTCCGACCGGCATGATCATGAATTCCTGGACATCCACTTTATTGTCCGCGTGAGCTCCACCATTCAGGATGTTCATCAAGGGTACCGGAAGCGTACACGCATTCACTCCACCGACGTACCGGTACAAGGGTAAACCGGCTTCACTGGCTGCCACCTTCGCGACAGCCATGCTCACCCCAAGAATGGCATTCGCGCCCAGATTCGCCTTGTTCGGGGTCCCGTCCAACGCGATCAGTGCATGATCGATCATCCTCTGATCGGCGACCGGTGCACCTTGAAGCTCGGTATTCAACGTTCCGTTCACATTCTCCACTGCACGGAGCACCCCTTTCCCATTGTAGCGGGAAGCGTCCCCATCGCGAAGTTCCGCCGCCTCATGCGCACCGGTGCTCGCACCACTGGGAACAGCCGCCCTTCCCAGATGTCCTGTATCGGACCAAACATCCACTTCGATGGTCGGGTTACCCCGTGAATCGAGGATCTCGCGTGCTTGGATCTTGGCGATCAGGCCCATGTCCGTATGAATTGTTGAGGTTTTGGGCGTGAGTCTTGGAAGGAAAGCTCTACCACGATCATGCGCTTTGACCAACGGTACGGTCCTTTCCCACATGGACCCGTATCGCATCCACGAAGCGATCGAACAAGTACCGGCTATCCAAGGGGCCCGGGCCTGCTTCCGGATGATATTGAACACTGAACACCGGACGATCCTTCAAGCGGATGCCGGCGACGCTGCCATCGTTCAAGTGCTTGTGCGTGATCTCCACCAGATCGCTCTTCTCAGCATCCTGCCGTTTCACCACGAAGCCGTGGTTCTGAGAGGTGATCTCATCGTGTCCCGTGGTCAGGTCCTTTACGGGATGATTGATCCCACGATGCCCATGATGCATTTTCTCGGTGGACATGCCCAAGCTCTCGGCCAACAACTGATGACCTAAACAGATACCGAACACCGGTATCCCACTGGAGACGACCTGCTTCACAAGTTCCACGCTCGAAGGCATGGCACCCGGATCTCCAGGTCCATTGCTCAGAAGGAAGCCGTCCGGAGCCCATTCGAGCATTTCAGTTAGCGAGGTGTTCATCGGAAAGACCCGCACCCGACAATTCCGCTCCTCCATGCACCGCTGGATGTTCTGCTTCATACCGAAGTCCAACAGAGCAACTTTGAACGCAGCGTTCTCAGGTCCGACCTCATAGGCTCTGCCCGTGCTCACTTGGCTGGATAACTCAAGTCCTTCCATGGAGGGTGCCGCGGACAGCTGCCGTGCAAGGACGGTAACGTCCATTTCCGTGCTGCTGATCAACGCGTTCTGGGCCCCGTGATCCCTGATATGGCGCACCAATTTCCGTGTATCCACATCGCTGATCCCGACGATCCCTTCCGAACGAAGATGATCATCCAGGGAGCCGGTACCTCCGGGACGGCTCCAGATCGAACTGTATTTCTTCACAACAAGACCCGCAATGGTGATCCCGGCACTTTCCTCTTCACCCTTCTTCACACCGTAATTGCCGATGTGCGGGGAGGCCATCGTCATGATCTGCCCGGTGTAACTCGGGTCCGTGAAGATCTCCTGATAACCGGTCATGCCGGTATTGAAACAGACCTCACCGACCGTGATCCCCTGCGCTCCGATCGCACGCCCTTTGAATACCGTTCCGTCACTTAATAAGAGGATGGCTTCGGGGCGTTGGCTGACGAGCATTCGTTCCGGGTTGTTCGCTGTTATTCGGCGGCAAAGATACCCTGATGGCCCTTGGGAGTAAAAGGAGATCTTCCACAGGGTGTTGATAACACTTGGAGCTTAGCAAACGAACAGCGGTTGGGCTATGGCACCGTTATGTCCGCATGACACGTGGTGCCCAACTACATTTGGCACGTATGCCCTGGACCATCCGGAACGCCATATCCTCACCTTATGCACGGCGGGTGATCGTTGGTCTGCATGTCCTATTCCTGGTCGCACTGTACTTCCATCAAGGTATTCATTCCGACAAGGAAGCATTGAAGTATCTGGGGTGTGCCGGCGACATCCTCCAGGGTGACTTTACCGATCTGTTCGGCACCTATTTGAAGTATAGCGGCTATGTCCTCTTTCTCGTTCCGTTCGTAGCGATCGGGGTTCCTCCTTTGGCCGTTCTTGTCCAAATGATCCTGGGGATCCTCGCTGCCCTCGCGCTGGCAAACATGGTGGAACGGGCATCGGGTAGCAAGGTCAGTGGAACCATCGCAATGGCCCTGCTGTTGTTCTGTTATCCGGTGCAGGTCTGGACCCTTGCACTGTACACCGAATCCTTTTTCACGAGCATGACGCTCCTGTTCCTGGATCGTGCCACGCGCAGGGATGTGCCGACTTACGCGATCATCCTGCTCGGAGTGATCACCATCCTCTCTAGGCCTGTTGGGATGCTCTTCGTTGGCCCCGTGATGATCCATAAATTCTTCTACCGGTTCAGAACCATCGCCTTTTGGCACCTTCGTTGGCCGATCTACGTTCTCCTGCTGTTGGTGGCGATCAACATCCCTGGAATACCCAGGCCCCAACTCGAACCCATCGTGGATGCTCACGTGATCGCAGGGGTCACGGAAGGACCTGGGGCCATGGACGGCTTCTCGGGAAGTTCGATCATCTCCGCACAGCGTTCACTGCTTGATCGACTGACTTTTCAGGAATGGATCGGCCTTATGGGGCGGAGGGCTTTTTCTCTGCTCAACCCCTTCCGTTCCTATTATTCGCGCACCCACAACCTGCTCGCCGGGACCGTGATCCTTCTTTATCCGTTCGCCCTTCTCGGCATCTTTCGTTGGTGCAGGGACGAGGTCGGCGAGTTACTCCTGGTCCCATTGATGTTGAACATTGCCTTGGTCGGACTCACGCATGACGAGTGGAGCGGCCGATTCCTGGCTCCGTTGCTCCCGCTGGTGATCGCCCTCGCCGTCATGGGCGCGGTCCGGAAAACGGGGTCATGAACGGGTCACCATGAAAAAGGGGGCGACCATTGGCGCCCCCCTGCTTCATTCGATCATGTCCGGATCACTCCGACTTTGCCTCATCGGCACCTGCCTCGGGCTCCTCGCTTTTCGGTTCCTCGGCTTTGGGCTCTTCGGCTTTTGCGGCTGTGGTCCCGGCAGCTTTTGCTCCTGAGGAACGACGGCTCCGGCGTGTCTTCTTCACCTCTGTGCCACTGGCTTTCTCCTTGGTGTAGACCGTGTTGAAATCAACGAGTTCGATCAGTGCCATTTCGGCGGCATCACCGAGGCGATTGCCCAGCTTGATGATCCGGGTGTACCCACCTGGGCGGTCGGCCACCTTTGGTGCCACATCACGGAACAAGGATGCCGTGGCCTCCTTGTTCTGAAGTTCGCTGAACACCACGCGACGGCTGTGCGTCGTGTCATCCTTGCTCTTGGTGATCAAGGGCTCCACATAGCGACGGAGCGCGCGCGCCTTGGCCAGCGTGGTCTCAATACGCTTGTGCTCGATCAACGAGATGGCCATGTTGCTCAACAGGGCACCCCGGTGCGCCTTTTTACGGCCGAGCGCGTTGTTCTTATTCCCGTGTCTCATTTTCTTCGATGTTGAAGTGGTCTGTTCGATCGGGTGCTGGAGGGTCGGGGACAACCCTCAAGCATACCGACCATCATCCACTTACTCCTTGTCCAATTTGTACTTGCTCACGTTCATCCCGAAGCTCAGTCCCTTGCTCTCCACCAGGTCCTCGAGTTCGGTCAGGCTCTTCTTACCGAAGTTCCTGAACTTCAACAGATCGTTCTTGTTGAACGCCACCAGATCACCAAGGCTTTCGATGTCGGCAGCCTTCAGGCAGTTCAGTGCACGAACGCTCAGGTCCATGTCCACCAACTTGGTCTTAAGCAGCTGGCGCATGTGAAGGCTGGTCTCATCGAACTCCTCCACCTCAGCGCCACGCTCCTCCACCTCCAGGCTGATGCGCTCATCGCTGAAGAGCATGAAGTGATGGA
>JAHEFL010000191.1 GCA_024640205.1 Flavobacteriales bacterium
TCCTGTTTTTCGAGTTGACCGTCCACGCTGAAAAGTTGAAGTACGGTGGACCCGTGCAATGCTCCATAATTTGTCATGACGAGATGGTCCGAGGCCGGTACAGGGAATAGCTGTATCGCCGCGTAGGGATCGTTTTGATCACTGATCCCGGTGTCGAAGGGGTCCACCAGTTGGCACGACGTTGACCAGCACGTATCCTGCGCCTGACTGTTCCAATACCATGCGACCAGGCAAACTTCATAAGGACCAGGAGGCTCGTACAATTGGGTAACGACCTGTCCCACTCCATCCGTTCCGTCCCCGAAGTCCCATAGGTAAGCGTTCGCCTGAGGAGTGGAGCTGGCCTCGAAGATGACCGCGTTCCCAACTGCCGACCAATTGAACGTAGCGCTGAAGTCGCCGTTGCAAGGGTCACCTTCACCTTCCACCACGACATCGACGCAGGTGGTGCTCTCGCAATCCTGCCACGTGGCGGTGAGGCACACCTCATAGACACCGGGTTCGGGGAAGGTGTGTGTCGGGGCCACGCCATCGCCCAGGGAGCCATCACCGAAATCCCAGAGATACTGGGTGCCCTGCTCGTTGGCCGTACAGTTGTTGAAGAACACCGAGAGGGGTCCCGTCTGTGAAGGGACGAAGCAGGCCTGCAGCCAATCGCATGGTCCACCGCCTTCGATGATCACCGGCAAGCATTGGGTGTCCACACAGGTGATCACCCCGTTGGGTGTCTCGTACAAGCTTGTTGCGGTGAGGCACACCTCGTAGGTGCCGGGCTCGGTAAAGGTGTGGAAGGGTTGTGCGCCATCACCAAAGGAACCATCGCCGAAGTCCCAGAACCAGGTAGTGCTGAAGCCGGCGCCGGTAGTAGTGTTGGAGAATTGTGTTCCGTTGGGAGTGGTGTTCCAAATGAAGCCTGCTTGGAGTCCTTCGCAGACAGGCTGCGCGGATGCGTATAGACTTAGGGATGAAAGAACCAGGAGGTGGAATGCACGCATGGCTGTGGGCTTGGTGGAACAATGACGCACGGATCATGGAAAAAGCCGCCTGACACATGTTCCAAGAGCAACGGGACCGTTCGTAGCAATAAAAAAGCCCCAGCGCATGCTGAGGCTTTTCGCTCCCCGGGCTGGACTTGAACCAGCGACCCCCTGATTAACAGTCAGGTGCTCTAACCAGCTGAGCTACCGAGGAATTTCCCTGAAAGGGACGGCAAAAGTAGGGATTGAGCACATACCAACAAGGCCCCGGTACAACTGAGGGGAGGGACGGGCATTCCTACTCCAGTGAAACCGCATCTTTGCAGCACTATTCCCATTCACATGCAATTGATCACTGTAGGTACGGTCGCCTTTGACCGGATCGAAACACCGTTCGGGATCGCTGAAAAGACCGTTGGAGGGGCAGCGACCTACATTTCACTGGCGGCTTCCGTGTTCCTGGACAAGATGGGTCTGGTAAGCGTTGTCGGGGATGATTTCCCAGAGGGCGTGATGCAGCAATTGCGTGATCGAGGGGTGGATCTTGAGGGCTTGGAGGTCATGGCCGGAAAGGAAAGTTTCTTCTGGGCCGGCCGGTACCATTACGATATGAATACGAGGGACACGTTGGAGACCCGCTTGAACGTGTTGTTGGACCTCGACCCCCAGTTACCCGAGGACTATAAGCAGGCGCCGTATGTGATGCTGGGGAATTTGGACCCCAAGGTTCAGGCCAAGGTGTTGGACCAAATGGAAGAGCGACCAGCTCTGGTCGTGATGGATACGATGAATTTCTGGATGGACAGTGCGATGGAAGACCTGTTGAAGGTCATTCAACGCGTGGACATCCTGGCGATCAATGATGCGGAGGCCAGGCAGCTGAGCGGTGAGCACAGCCTTGTTCGCGCCGCAGGAAAGATCCTTGCCATGGGGCCGAAGTACCTGGTGATCAAGAAGGGCGAACATGGCGCCTTGCTGTTCAGCAAGGACCGCGTGTTCTTCGCTCCTGCGCTACCATTGGAGGATGTGGTGGACCCCACCGGAGCGGGCGACACCTTCGCTGGTGGCTTTATCGGGTTCCTCGCACGTAGCCAGGATCACAGTTTCGACAACCTGAAGCGTGCGATCATCGTGGGCAGTGCGCTCGCAAGTTTCTGCTGTGAGAAATTCGGGATCGAACGCCTGCTGGAGATCGACAAGGTGGACATCGATCAACGCATCCAGGATTTCGTAGAGCTCGTGGATTTCGATATCGAGCTGGTGGAGAGCTGATCAGCCCAACCGTCCCGCTACCACATCCCAATCCACCACGGACCACCAAGCGGTGACATAATCGTTGCGCTTGTTCTGGTAGTTCAGGTAATAGGCGTGCTCCCATACATCGAGCCCTAGTAGCGGCTTGCCTCTCAGCTCCGCGTCTGCCATGAGAGGGTTGTCCTGGTTCGGGGTACTTCCGATCACAAGCTTTCCCTCCTGTTCGACGAGCCATGCCCATCCGCTGCCGAAACGCTTCATGGCAGCATCGGTAAAGGCCTCCTTGAACCCGTCGAAACTGCCGAATGACGCATTGATCGCATCCAACACCTTTCCGTTCGGCGTGCCGGTATTCCCGGGCCCCATCAATTTCCAGAACAGGTCGTGGTTCCAGGCGCCGCCACCGTTATTGCGGGCCTTCGCACTCCATGACGGGATGCGTGCGAACAGGTCGACCTCATCCGACGCATCGATCTTCTCCTCCGCTATGGCCTCATTGATCTTCTTCACATACCCGGCGTGGTGCTTGGAATAATGAAGCTCCATGGTCCGGGCGTCAATGTGCGGTTCGAGCGCAGCAAAGGCATAAGGCAACGGGGCCTGAGCGAATACAAGGGGTCCTGTCCCTGCAATGGACGGCCCAATCTCGGGAGCGTTTTGAGGATCCCCTGGTGAAGCACAGGAGTTCGCGTGAAGAATAACGGGCCCGGCCACTACGGCGCCCATGGTCGCTTTCAGGGAGCGGGTCAGGAATTGTTTGCGGTCCATGCGCTAAAGTTAGCGTCAAGAGATCGAGGGAGATCGCGATGTCGGGGTCTCAGGAAAAACTCACCAATAGCTGACCTTTTTCCACGGCCTTGCCAGTCACAGCTGGGATCGCGCTTACAACTGCGTCACCGGGCGCCTTGATCACATTCTCCATCTTCATGGCCTCCAGTACCAGCACCGGGTCGTTCTTTTTCACGGAATCGCCAGGTTTGACCAGGATGTTCAATACGAGACCTGGCATCGGGGCTTTGATCTCACGCACTTGAACCCCTTTCTTTTCCAACCCCAGCGTTCTCATCAGTCGGCTCTGCTCATCCTGCAACGCCACCGAGTACGTGCTGCCCCCGATGCGCATTCTTACCGTCTTGTTCTCCTTGTCCTCCTTCAAGACCAGCACCCGATAACTGCGACCTTTATGCACCACACTGTATTGTGACGGGCCGGTACGCACCAGGTCCGCACTTTCGTCACCAGCAAGGGTCCAGGGTGAATGCGGTGAGCGGCGCTCCAACACGACCTCCTCTTCGGAGCGATTGACCTTAGCGAACAGTTGTTTGGCCATGGGGGTAAAGGTATCCAGGTATCGGATCGCTCAGGTGAACGTACCGTTCCCGCTGCGTTCGTATTCCTCGTCCACGTCAAGCGATGCTTGCTGGGATGCGGCAACGGCCAGGCGGTCGCACAACTCGTTCAGAGGGTGACCGTTATGACCGCGGATCCACTGGAACGACACCTTGTGTGATCGGTATGCCTTCAAAAATCGGCGCCACAGGTCGGGGTTCTTCTTTTTTGCGAAGCCCTTTTTCTCCCAGTTGAAGACCCAGCCCTTGGCCACCGCATCAACGACGTACTTGCTGTCGCTTATCACGGTCACATCCATTCCAGGCCGCTTCAGCGCTTCCAGCGCAACGATCACGGCCATCAACTCCATGCGGTTGTTCGTCGTAAGCCTGAAGCCACCCCAGAGTTCTTTCCTGTGCTTACCGCTCTCCAACACCGCACCGTATCCACCGGGACCCGGGTTGCCGCTCGCTGCGCCATCGGTATGGATCGTCACCCTCATTTGTGCGGTCAGATCCCAAGGAAAGGATCAGAGCCCGTTCTCGGCCGGTCCATAGATGGGGCCGATCGACCCATGTTCTTCGGAAATGGAAGGACAAGGTTATGGAAATAGCTGATCCCGCTACGGCGTTCCAGTAGGGAAGAGATAGGTGATGTTCCCTGCGAACAATTTCACCGAGATCGCCAACAGGATGATCCCAAAGGCCTTCCGAATAACGATGAGGCCTACCCGGCCGAGCATGCGCTCGATCCGGTTGGTGAGCAGGAGGACCACCACTACAACGACCATGTTCAAGAGGATGGCCACCAGGATGTTCGGGCGGTCGATCTCGGAACGGAGCGAAAGGATCGTGGTAATGGTACCCGCTCCGGCGATGAGCGGAAAGGCAAGGGGTACGATGCTATAGACCTTGGGGTCATCGCTCGGCAGACCGGGTGTTTCCGGTGACCTCTGGTCGTCGCGGAACAAGCGGATGCCAAGGATCATCTCCAACGCAATGAAGAAAAGCACCAACGAACCCGCCACGGCGAAGGACCTCACATCGATCCCCATGAAGGTGAGGATCGATTCCCCCACGTACAGGAATATGACCATGATGGCAAGACTTACCAGAGTGGCCCTGGCCGGATAGATCTTACCCGCCTTTTTCCGGACATCAAGGATCAACGGGATGCCCCCGACTATATCAATGACGGCGAAGAGGACCAGGAAGGCCTTGCCGATCTGGGTGGGGTCGAAATAGTTGAACATAGCGTTGGAATTCCAGTATGGATGTC
>JAHEFL010000192.1 GCA_024640205.1 Flavobacteriales bacterium
ACTTCCGCATCGAGGGTCGCAATATCCATGATCTGGCATGCCTTCCCCTCCAGGAACTGCACGCTTTCGTGAACGGGCTGGACCAGCGGCTCGAAGGCACCAAGGCAGTGATCGCCAAGGAAGTGGTGAAGGAGATCGCTGCCCGTACGAGCTTCTTGTTGGATGTAGGCCTGGAATACCTGACCCTCGATCGCAGCGCACGATCACTGTCCGGTGGGGAATCACAACGGATCCGCCTTGCGACCCAGATCGGAAGTCAGTTGACAGGGGTCCTCTACATATTGGACGAACCCAGTATCGGTCTCCATCAAAGGGACGATGCGCGATTGATCGGAAGTCTCAAGAATCTGCGCGATGCGGGCAACAGCGTGCTGGTCGTGGAGCACGACAAGGAAATGATGACCAGTGCGGACCACTTGATCGATATCGGTCCTGGTGCTGGTGAACATGGTGGTCGGATCGTGGCGCAGGGTCATCCTTCGGAACTCGCGCTGGGGTCCAGCACAACAGCGCGATATCTGCGAGGTGATCTGCGCATAGCCGTGCCAGCGGAACGAAGGAAGGGGAACGGGCACCGTCTTCTTCTCAGCGGAGCGCGCGGCAACAATCTCCAACGGATCGATGTGGAATTTCCTCTGGGCAAGTTCATCTGTGTAACGGGTGTGAGCGGCAGTGGGAAGAGCACCCTGATCGGCGATACCCTGTACCCCATACTGAGCAAACATTTCCATCGGAGCGGATCGCAGGCCATGGATCATGATGGGATCAAAGGCCTGGAACATCTGGACAAGGTGATCGAAGTGGACCAGAGCCCGATCGGACGCACACCCAGAAGCAATCCTGCCACCTACACAGGTCTGTTCGATCACATCCGCGAACTGTTCGCTCGTTTGCCAAGTGCGAAGATCAGGGGATATAAAGCTGGCCGGTTCAGTTTCAACACGGCCGGTGGACGCTGCGAAATGTGCAAAGGAGCGGGTGTGCGTACCGTGGCCATGAATTTCCTGCCGGATGTGAACGTGCCATGCACCACCTGTCGCGGTAAACGCTACGATCGCGAGACGCTGGAGGTAAGGTATCGGGGACGCAGTATTTCAGATGTCCTGGCAATGTCCGTTGAGGATGCCGCCGAACTCTTCGCGGATATCCCGCAGATCAATGCCAAGCTCCGGACGCTGTTGGATGTCGGCCTCGGATACGTGACCCTGGGACAAAGCAGTACCACGGTCAGTGGAGGAGAAGCACAGAGGATCAAACTCGCCACCGAGCTGAGTAAACGCGACACGGGCAGTACCTTCTACATCCTGGACGAACCGACCACCGGCCTGCATTTCGATGACGTCAAGCAGCTCATCCATGTGCTGGACTCGTTGGTGGATCGTGGGAACACGGTACTCGTTATCGAGCACAATCTGGATATCATCAAGGTGGCGGACCACGTCATCGACCTGGGCCCTGAAGGCGGTGCGGGCGGAGGTACCATCGTGGCCAGGGGAACACCCGAGGAGATCGTGATGATGGGCAAAGGCCATACTGCGGAATACCTTCGCGCCGAGTTGCAGTGATCCACTTTTGTGGGTACGCTCGCTCACTTGTCATCCCTACCGATCATTCCATGAGAAAGCAAGCCAAGCCATCCGAGGATAGTGAACGCCGCATCAAGAAGGCTTTCAAACGCAGAGGCTGGAGCGAGGTCAAGGCGAACGATAGCTGGGCGATCTTCAAGATCATGAGCGAGTTCGTGGAAGGCTTCGAGGCCATGCAACGTATCCGCCCCTGCGTGAGCATCTTTGGAAGCGCCAGGACCAAACCTGAGCAACCCGCATACATTCTGGCCGAAGAGATAGCCTACCAGCTTACCGGACATGGATATGGCGTGATCACCGGTGGCGGTCCAGGGATCATGGAAGCAGCCAACAAAGGTGCCCAACGCGGAGGAGGTACCAGTGTTGGCCTGAACATCGATCTCCCGTTCGAACAGGAACCCAATCCGTATATCGACAAGGAGAAGAGCATCGATTTCGACTACTTCTTCGTGCGCAAGGTCATGTTCATCAAATACTCCCAGGGGTTCATTGTCCTGCCGGGCGGATTCGGAACGCTTGACGAGTTCTTCGAAGCGCTTACGCTGATGCAGACCCAGAAGATCGGTCGGTTCCCGATCATCCTCGTAGGAAAGAAGTATTGGCAAGGTCTTTATGATTGGATCAAGGTGACCATGGGGGAGGAACATCATAACATAGGCCCGGAGGATCTTGAACTCTTCAGCCTGGTGGACGAACCGGAGGATGCCGTTGCCGCGATCGATCGGTTCTACAGCAAATACATGCTGAAGCCGAACTTCTGATCCCTTCTTCTCGGCGAAGGCGTGGAGATACAAGTTCCACCACGCTGAATGGGTCGAAGCCTCCCGTACTCAACACGTGACTGTTGGTATCGCCCTGTTCCATGCATGGATCGCGGGCAAGGTCGCGGATACTTTTGGCCGTGCGCGGTGGAAGCGCATCCCCTTAGCAACCGAACATGGCACATCAACTCGTACTGCTCATCAATCTCATCGGCCTTCTTTTGGTGGACGCTCTTTTCCTGGCCGATGTCAATATCACACAGGACATCCCCAACACCATGGAGGCCGGAACGGAGGTCCGTGTAACGATGAACATTACGAAAGGTGACCTGAGCGGTTTCGCAAAACTTCAATTGGATCTGCCTTCAGGAATGACCGTCACAGCTATTGAGACCAAGGGAGCTTCGTTCACCTTTGCGGACCAGAAAGCGAAGTTCATCTGGATGGCGCTTCCTTCCAGCCCTTCCTTCAAGATCAGCTATACGTTGGGTGCGGATGCCACTGCGGATGGATCGATGAACATCAATGGTAGGCTTTCTTATATCGAGGACAACGAACGGAAGACCTATGACATTCCCACTGCGGGCGCCATGGACCTGGTGAGCGCAGCAGGTGGTGCTCCCGTGGGAACCATCCCCGTTGCAGTGATCGACAACGCTCAGGGTGTAGCGCCGATCCAAGGACCTGGTAACGTCGGCGGGACCCGGACCATTACTCCTCTTGGAGCTCAAGAAATGATGGTCGAGGTAGTGGTCAAGAAAGGGGAAATACGAGGGTTCGGAAAATTACAGGAATCGGTCCCAGCAGGATTCATGGCCATTGAACATCGGAGTGGCGAAGCCATTTTCACCGCCCAGGACAGGGTGGTCAAGTTCGTTTGGTTGAACTTACCTTCCGGTTCGGAGCTTAAAGTGAGCTACAAACTCCGCTCGAATGAACCGCAGGAAGGTCAGTTCTCCATTGACGGTGAGTTCGGGTACCTCCTGAACGATGAGACCCAGAAAGCGGTGCTCGGTACGTCAAAATTCTTCGTGGGTTCGGAGGCTCTCAAGCAGATGGCACAAATGGAAGCTACCGTGCAACCCATCGCTCAGACGGACCCCAAGATGGAGCCGAAGCCTGACCCGGAACCTGTGAGAACGATAACACCTCCTGCACCGAAGCCGAAACCCGAGCCTCCGGTCGTTACACCTAAACCCAAGCCTACCATTTCCGGCCCTGAGAAGGGGATCCTTTACAAGGTCCAGATCACTGCCGCACACCGTGAGGTAGGCAGGTCTTACTTCCAAGCGCGCCATAAGTATGGTGGTGATTTCAGCATCGAGCGACATGAGGGCTGGATCAAGTATGTCACCGGGCGTCACGCGACGTACAAGGAAGCTCGTGACCAACGTGTATCCTATGTACAGGCGGGGCACAATTTCCCGGGACCATTCGTAACAGCATATAACAATGGTGATCGCATCACCGTGCAGGAAGCGCTCCTGATCAGCAATCAGAAGTGGGTCCAGTGATGAATTGACGCGGACATGATCGTTCCACGCGCACGCTTTGAAAACCCGCTCAGTTCCGTCCGGAGCGGGTTTCGTGCATGGAGCATGGTGCTTTCCCTGGTGCTTTCCGGATCCCACCTGTCCGCGCAATCGGATAGTACTTCGAGCGGACCGGTCCGCTTGAAGCCGACCTTCGGTCTGGGGACCGGCATGTTCGCGTTCTATGGCGACGTGGGGAACAACAATTCCGGTTATAGTCCACTGGTTTCCCGGGTCGGATTCGAGCTTCGTGCCTCCACCCCTATCACGCCTTGGTTGGAGGGTGGCCTCTACGCCATGCACGGGAGGCTTGGCATGAATGAGCGCAGCGCGACGCGTAATCTCAACTTCGACTCGCGGATCACCATCGGAGGGTTCCAGTTCCGATACAATTTCCATCAGTTCCTTAACCCTGGAAGACCGGTCGAACCTTATATCAATTTCGGGTTCGAGTCCGTGGAATTCCTGACCAAAACGGACCTTCACGATGGTCAGGGTAGATTCTACAATTACTGGAGTGACGGGAGCATCCGTGACCTGCCTGAGGATTCCCCGAACGCTGGAATGGCCCAGGAGATCCAGAGGGACTATGTGTATGAAAGTGATGTCCGCGAGCTGAACTCGGATGGTTTCGGGAAATACCCGGAACGCACATGGGCGATCCCTGTGGGCATCGGCGCAAGAATGGACATCGGTGGTGGATTCGACCTTCGCGTTGGTGCGACGATGCACTTCACCCTGACCGATCTCGTCGATGGAGTGACGGATCAAAGTGCCGACCCACGTAGGGGGACCGCAGGCAATGACAATTTCCTTTTCACCTCCGTATCCCTTGGCTACGTGATCCCAATGGAGCGCAAGTCACGCAAGAAGAAGATCACCCC
>JAHEFL010000193.1 GCA_024640205.1 Flavobacteriales bacterium
ATCATGATTTCGAGAAATTCTTCCCTACCGATGATCCCGAGCTGGATCGCTATGAAGCATTCCGAAAGCGGTTCGGCAATGACAATGATTTCCTGCTGATCGGACTTCCCAGGGATGGTGGTGTGTTCGATCTCCAATGGCTCCGGAAAGTGGATCGGCTGGCGGACGATCTCAGCAGCCTGGAGGATGTGCTTTCCGTCACAAGTCCAACGAAGCTGAACGATATGCGCGTGACACCGGTCGGCGTTTTCGAGGTACCCTGGCTTCGCTTGGATGAGGAGGGTATGCTCAGCAGCGATTCGGCCAGGATCTGGAGGGATGACCGGATACGGGAAGCCTTTTTCGCACCGGACGGTGAGGCCCTGCTGATGGTACTCCAGACAGTTCCAGGGTTGAGCAAGGAACGCAGCGATGCGTTGATGGAAGCCGTGGACAGCACGGTGATGCGATCCGGTCTTGCCGAAGTGCGAACGGGGGGGCGCATCCACGGGCAATACTGGTACATCCAGAAAATGCAGTACGAGCTCGTTCTGTTCTTCACGGTGTCCGTCCTGTTGCTGGCCGCGTTCCTGGCCATTGGATTCCGGACCCTGTGGGGCGTGTTCGTCCCAATAGGTGTCGTCGGTCTTACTGTGCTTTGGCAAGTGGGGATGATGACCTTGTTGGGCAAACCATTGGGTATCCTCACCATGCTCTTACCTACGATCCTCTTCGTGGTCGGAATGAGCGATGTGGTGCACATCCTGGAGCGGTACATCGAGGCGCTCCGCAACGGTCATGGCAAGTCCCGTGCGCTCGCCATCGGATACCACGAGGTGGGCCTGGCCACCTTTCTTACATCGCTCACCACGGCTATTGGATTCGGCACCCTGATGGGAAGCGGGATCGGTCCCATACGTGAATTCGGCATATACACTGCTCTAGGGGTCTTCCTGGCCTTCGGATTGGCCTTCACGCTGCTGCCTGCAGTCCTGCTCCTGGTCCGAACACCCCTGGCTGCGCACAGGAGCGAACGGAACTCCAGGTGGTATCCGTTCCTCCATCAGCTCTTTCGCAGAGTGCTTTCCCAACGCCGACGTATACCCTGGTATTTCGCCCTGCTCAGCGTGCTATGCATCGCCTCCCTGAGCCGTCTGAAGGTGGACAACTTCCTCCTGGAGGATTGGCCCGAGGATGATCCCCAATTGAAGGAATACCATTGGTTCGAAGAGCATTTCGGAGGTGTGCGTCCCTTTGAAATGGAGGTGACGGTGAATGACGGAAAAGACGTCTGGCAGTTGGAGCATCTTCAGGATCTGGAAGCCGTCCAGGAGCATCTCGAGAAGGACTATGGCGTGCACGCGATACTGTCACCGGTCACGGTGGTGAAGGCTCTTAACAAGGCATTCAACGGTGGCTCGGAGGACTATTTCCGGATCCCTGAGGAACAGGACGAGGTGGACCGACTGGTGAAACGGGCATCGGTATTTCTGGGTGATGAAGGACTCACTCAGCTTGTTTCAAACGATGGAATGAAAGCGCGGATCAGCGGGCGGATGGTGGACATGGGCGGCCATCGTCACGGCCAGCTGAACGAGGCACTTGCACTTTTCATCGAAAGATCGACGCGCACGGGTTCGATCTCCTTCGATCAAACGGGTATGGCTTTTCTGATCGATCGCAGCAATGCCCGCCTTAGCAGCCAGCTGATCGCTGGGCTCTCGGTGGCCTTCCTGCTCATCGCGGCGATCATGGGCTTCGTGTTCCGCGACCTCAGAATGACCGTGATCGCCTTGGTACCCAATGTGATCCCGTTGCTTTTCGTAGGGGGCATCATGGGGCTGGTAGGCATCGACATCAAGGTGAGCACCGCCATCATCTTCACCATCGCCTTCGGGATCGCCGTGGATGACACCATCCATATGCTCGGCAAGCTCCGTATCGAACTGCTCAAAGGCCGATCGTTGCCCTATGCGATGAAACGGTCCGTGCTATCAGCCGGAAAAGCACTGCTCATCACGAGCATCATGCTGCTTTCCGGGTTCATCTCGCTGGTATTCTCCGATTTCGCCAGTGTGTTCTACATGGGCCTGCTGGTGAGCCTGACCCTGTTCATGGCACTCATATCCGACCTGGTACTGCTTCCTGTATTGGTACTGATCTTCCTCAGGCGCCAAAAAGGGGGAGCATCGTTATCTTCACAGGGAACCCGACAACCATGATCAGGATACTCTGGGCAATACTGATGGTGGGCGCTTTCGTGGCCGTGGGCTATGCCCTCCGCGACAAAAGGCGACGCCGTAGGAACAGGAAAGGGGGCTGATAGCCCCCCTTCCCAACGGACCGATCGATGGATCAGTTCAATGCGTTATATGTGGACTTGAAGTCAGGCTCGTCCATGAAATAATCCTTTCCCAAAGCCAAATATTTGCGGGCGGTTTCCCGAGAACCTTTGCTCACTTGGTAATCCGCATAACGGATCAGCGCGCTCTTCAGCAATTTGCGCTGGTCCAATGGCAACGTACCGATGTTGCCTGCCGCCTTTAGTGCCTTGTCGAATTCCTTCACGCTCAGGTCCGCGTCCTTCGTCAGGTTGTTCTTGTACTGCACGATGGAAAGCATCAACCAGGGTCCAGGATTTTCGGGATAGTATTTGGTCATGCTCGTCCAAACCTGACGTGCCCGGCTGGCACCCTTGGGGTCATCCATCTGGTTCTCCCCTTCCTCCTGCGCCGCGGTGTTCAATGACATCCAGTAGTCCTCGTAATTATGGAAGAACTCGAGGTCCTTGTCCTTCCTGCGGTACTTCTCCGCCCACTTCAACGCATCACGTCCGGCCTTAGGATAATCCAACTGGTACTGCTCCAATTTGGACATTTCATGATAGCACATGCTGATATACAGGAAGGGCAGCGGATCCCGCTTCGTATCATCCTTCTCCGTGTATCCCTCCGCTTTGTATATGCACTTCTCATACTTCTCGTCCACGTACATCACCAACAGGTCCTCATAGACATGTTTCTGGGCCTTGAGTGGATTGAATGCGAAGAACAGAAGTGCTGGTAGTAACAGGTATCTCATGATCTCGAATTGGAATGCGTGTAGTCCGGCAAGGAGCATGCCGAAGGTATGAATGATCACATACCTGGGAAGGAAATGCCTCCTGAGAACCGACGATCGCGGCCGGATACATCACCTTTGCACCATGATGCGTATCGACATCCTCACCTGCCTTCCACGCTTGTTGGATAGTTGGTTCGCTGAGAGCATCCTGCAACGAGCGCAAGGCAAGGGTGCCGTGGAAGTAAGGATCCAAGACCTGCGCGATTGGAGCACGGACAAGCACCGGAAAGTGGATGATTATCCGTTCGGCGGAGGTGCCGGCATGGTGATGACCATCGAGCCCATCCAACGGGCTATCGATCAGTTGAAGGGTGAGCGGGACTATGACGAGGTGATCTACATGACACCGGATGGGGAGCGCATGGAGCAAGGCTTGGTGAATCAACTGAGCACGCTTGGCAACCTCATCATCCTTTGCGGACATTACAAAGGAGTTGACGAGCGTGTCCGCGAATACCTGATAACCAAGGAGATAAGTATCGGCGACTATGTCCTGAGCGGGGGTGAATTGGCAGCTGCGGTCCTGAGCGATGCGGTGATCCGATTGCTTCCCGGTGTATTGGGTGATGAGACCTCGGCCCTGAGCGACAGTTTCCAGGATGGGTTACTGGCGCCACCCGTCTATACGCGCCCGGCCGACCATAACGGTTGGAAGGTCCCTGAGGTGTTGCTGAGCGGCCATGAGGCACGTATCCATGACTGGCGCCTGCAACAGGCCATGGAGCGCACCAGGCAGCGTCGTCCGGACCTGCTCGGCAAGGATGAGAAGGACTGAAGGTGGCCGGAACCTGAAAAGTTGTGTAATATTGCGGCCCCAAATCCCGGGATCAGCACTATTGGACCGTGGGATCAAGGGAAAGCAACACCCCCAGCCATGGACCGCATCAAGCAATTAGAGAAGGAGTACACCCCCATGAACGCCATGCCCGTATTCAAGGCCGGCGACACCGTAACGGTGCACTACAAGATCAAGGAGGGGAACAAGGAGCGGATCCAGCAGTTCCAGGGTGTTGTGATCCAGCGTAAGGGCACCGGCGCAACGGCGACCTTCACGGTCCGCAAGATCAGCAACAACATCGGTGTGGAACGGATCTTCGCGCTGGCCTCCCCGTTCATTGATAAGATCGACGTGAACAAAGTGGGCCAGGTGCGCCGTGCGCGCATCTTCTACCTCCGCGAACGGCGTGGTAAGAGCGCCCGTATCCAGGAGAAGCGCCAGGCCGTTTCGGACGACAACAAGTAAGAACATTCCACCCGGAATTCGTGAGAGGCCCCTAATCGGGGCCTTTCCTATTTCAGGTATCGCGATATTTAGGGTTGCCAGCACAGCTGCACCATGATCTCGCCCTACGATGTGAACGGCCTGTTCGGAGGCGACCTTTCCTTCTACCTCACGCTGCTGATCATCGCCGTGGGGATCTTCCTTTTTGTCAAGGAGTACTTTACGATCGACGTCACGGCCATTCTCATCATGGCCATGTTCATTGTATCCGGAATATTGGCGCCTGAAGAGGGATTCGCCGGATTCACCAACCCGGCCACCATTACAGTGGCCTGCATGTTCGTACTCAGCTTCGGGCTGTTCCGCAGCGGCGTTCTGGACCCTCTGATCACATTATTGGTGCGGCTGGGCCGCTGGCATTTCCTGTCCGCATTGATC
>JAHEFL010000194.1 GCA_024640205.1 Flavobacteriales bacterium
GACACCCTGATCACTTTCGGACCCACCTGGTCCCCGGGATTGCTGGGCACTCACCGCTTCCGCACCAACATCAGCGGCATTGACGGTGAACTGGTGACCACCAACAACCAACGGATCCAGGAGATCGTGGTGGTGGATACCACCACCCTAACGCACGATCTACGCTTCCATGGCCCCACGGATGATGGGCTCGGATTGAGCTGGACAGGAGGCAATGGCGGGGTGGGCGTGCACATCATACCGCCGTACTACCCGGCGCAGATCACACATACCTCGGTCCGCATCGTAAGCAATCTCAGCGCTGCGGCGTACACCATGAAGGTGTATCGCGATGATGGCCCGAACGGATCGGCAGGCACGTTGTTGGATTCCGTATACGTGCCACCGGCCCAGGCCACGCCAGGCGATCATGTGCATCCACTGAGCGCCCCGCTGACCATCCTTGGCGGCGGTGTCTATGTCCTCTGGTACATGCAAGGGACGGATATCGCGATCGCACAGGACATCACCGCTCCGTTCTCCCTGCGCACTTACGAGGTGCTGGATAACGTGTGGGCGGAATACCGGGACCGGGAAACGCGCGATTTCTTTCTCGGCGTTCGCTTGACACAGGTGCCCGTGATCGATGTCGGGGTGAGCTCCTTCTTCGAGCCTTCATCCGGACAGGAGGTCACCGGGCCCACCACGGTGCGGGTCTTCATCCGCAACCACGGCAACCAGGCCGTAACGGACATACCCGTCACCTATCAGTATGGTTCCGCACCAGAGATTCAGGAAACGTATACCGGCGCTGCGATCCAACCAACGCAGCAGGTTTTATTCAGCTTCGCACAGACCTTCGGTCCCACAGAGGATGGACTGGAAGACCTCTGCGCATGGACCACCTTGGAAGGGGATGTCGACGACACGAACGATAGCGTGTGCATACCCATAGAGACCATCACAGGTATTGCCGAACCAGGCCTCATCACGCTTCGCCTTGCGCCGAACCCGACCGATCATTCCCTGCGCGTGGATGGCGCTCCATCAGGGTCGCTGTTGCTGCAGATGTTGGATGTGACCGGACGCATGGTGCGGCAGGAGCAGGTCATGACCAACGAAAGCTCGATGGTGCTGGACACTTCCGATCTGCCGGATGGTGCATACCGACTGATCCTTCGGAACGCAACGATGCTTGCCACCGCAACGGTAGTCGTGGCACACTGACCGCAAGTCCATCCGGGGTTACCTTTGCGCGCCCCTTGCCTTGATCCAGGGCAGGGGGCGCGTCTTTCACAGCACTATGAACAAGAACACCACCCTACTTCTGATCCTTTGGAACGTGGTCCTGAGCGCCCTGCTCGGATGGACCTTGATGCGATCCGCACCCGTGAGCGGGGATAACACGTCAACGAGTTCAGCGGGGACCAAACCTGCTCACGCAACGGTTCCTCGCGACTCCAGCGCATTGGCCGATGCCAGGATCGCATTCTTCATGGTGGACAGCCTTCGGAACGGACTGGACCTTCTGAAGGACAACAAGAGCACGCTGGCAGGTGAGGAAGGCCGGCTGCAGGCCCGCATGGACAAGGAGATGGCTCGGGCGCAACGACGCAGCCAGGAGCTGATGTCCAAGGATCATTCCTATAGTACCAAGGCGGAAGTGGAGGCCGATGAGCGCGAGTTCAGGAAATTGGAGAACGACATGCGCCAACTGGCGGCGGAGAGCGAGGAACAGCTGATGCGCCTGGGCGAGAAGATGGCCGTCAATTTCTCCAAGGAACTCCAGGCTTTCCTGGAGGAATACAACAAGACGGCCGGCTATGATTATATCATCAGCGTGGAACCCGGTGGCCAGATCTGGGTGGGCAACCAGGATCTGGACCTGACGGAGGCGGTGATCGAAGGACTGAATGATCGCTATCGCTCGACCAGAACGGAAAAGAAATAGGTGGTGATGGATCCCTTGGAAGGAAAAAAACAGGAGAACATCGCGGGCTATGTCATCAGCATGTGGCACATCGAGGACCTGATGCGCGCCCAACGATTTGACGCAAAGGCCATTGAAGAACAGCTCATAGAGCCGATGGAGGCGGACGAGGAAACGCGTGACGAGGTGCGGGATTGGTACATGGGTATCATGGACCGCATGAAGGAAGAGGGCCTGGAGAGCAGCGGGCACCTGAGCGAGGTGGAGGAAGTGATGAACGAACTGGAATTCCTGCATCACTCCCTAACCGAAGTCTTGAAGGATGCGGATTATACCGCATTATGGAAGGAGGTGCGGCCAGCGATCACCATGTTGCAGGAGAAGGCGGGTGAGGATGCCGATGGTGCCGTCACGACGTGTTTCACGGCGATCTACGGCGTCATGCTCCTCCGCGCCCAGGAACGGGAGATCACGAAGGCCACCGCCGAAGCGGATGTCCAGATCAGGGATCTCCTGGAACTGCTGAGCCAGCATTACCGGAACATGCGAAGACTTCCGGGTGTGTCCATGAATTGATCGCCAGCGCTTGGTACGCGCTTTGTCCGGTACGATGCCCATGGCCAGGAACCCCTTCCCCACCCTTGCACTGCTGCTCCTTTGCACAGCGATGCAAGGGCAGACCGAGGTCGATAGAGGTGGAAAGCGGGTGGAGATCCTGCACGCTGATGAATGGACTTTCAACGAGCGCATCGCCCCTGGGGCTCAGCGCCTTCTTGGGAATGTGCGATTCCGACATGCCCAGGCCATCATGCAATGCGACAGTGCATACATGTATGATGACCAGCGCGTGGATGCGTTCGGACATGTGACCATGGACCAAGGTGATACGCTGCACGTGGAAGCGGAAAGGCTGCGCTACGATGGGAGGAATCGTATGGCGCGTCTGGAAGGGAACGTGATCCTGCGCGACAAGGACATGGAACTGGTGACACCAGCCCTTGATTACAACATGAAGGGAGGGCGTGCCACCTATGACCAGGGAGGTCGGATCACGAGCCGCAAGGAAGGCAACACGCTCACGAGCCAGGGAGGGACCTACTTCGCCGACCTGCACCGATTCGTATTCAGCAGGAACGTCCGACTGGAACATCCGGAGCGCCTCATACTGAGCGATACGATGCACTACGCCACTGGCACCGGTATAACGGAGTTCTTCGGACCCACGGAGATCCAACAGCACACCGACAGCACCCTGATCCGCACCCTGCGCGGCACATTCGATACGCGTACTGGTCTGGCCCGCTTCACGAGAAGGTCCAGCATTCTATCCAAGGGTCGCCTATTGGAAGGGGATACGCTCCACTACGATCAGCATAGCGGGACAGGTCTCGCGTGGGGCAACGTTAGCGTTACGGATACCGCCAACAAGGTGCTGGCCCGGGGCCGGACCGGACGCTATGATGAGATCCATGATCGGTCCATGATCACCGGTCACGCCGAGCTTATTCTGATGATGGACGGTGACTCGCTCTTCCTGCACGGGGATTCCCTGTTCACCACGCGGGTAGTGTTGCAGGACAGCCATGGCGGATCACGAGAAGCCATGATCATAAAGGCATACCGTAACGTCCGGTTCTACAAAAGCGATATGCAGGGCGCTTGCGATACACTCGTGTACAGCGCCCCGGACAGCTTGATCCGCATGTTCCATCAACCCGTTCTCTGGACCGAGGCCGACCAGATCACAGGGGACCACATCCGCATCGCCCTCAGGGAAGGCAAGCCCCACCAGCTTCACGTGGAAGGGAACGCCTTCCTGCTATCCGCTGTCGACACGGTGCTGCTGGATCAGGTTGCAGGGAGCACCATGACAGGATATTTCCAGGATGAGGCATTGCGACGGATCATCGCGGAAGGGAACGGCCGGACCGTGTACTTCGCCCGGGAGGAGAAGAACGGTATGGAGGAACTGATCGGCATGAACAAGGCAGAATGCAGCCGGATCTCCGTGGAGCTTGAGGACGGGCAGGTGAACACCGTCACGTTCTTGGACCGTCCTGACGCCATCCTCTATCCCATGAACAAGATCCCGGACAAGGAACTTCGGATGGAAGGTGCGGTGTGGCGGATGGACGAGCGACCACGGGACCGGCAGGATATTTTTCGACGCTGAACCACGTGCGTCGGACGCACCAACGGTCGTCCACTTACAACACGTTCACCATCAATTGGGACCGAGGAAACTCAGAGATAACGCTCCATCCAACTGGAGCGCAAGGGGATCCGGAACCGTTCATTGAGGTCCCCCACTGTAAGCACCAGGTCATCGAATACGATCGTTTCCCCGGTGAACTCGCCTTCTTTCAAGCGCGCCGGCAACTCATCGAGGTGACAGCTCTGCACACGCCCCTCCTCTTCGTACATCACCAACATACGATCGGTGAGCATCAGGTTCAGGTCATGCTCCAGCTGTTTGATGAATCCCACGCTCCTATCGATACTGCAACCGCTGGCCAGTGCCTGCTCCTCATCCACAGCGACCACCACGAAGCGGTCCCTCATCACATCCACGCAGGCATCCAGCGCTGCACCGTGAGCTGACCAACCCGCCGTGAAGGCAGCACCTCGTTCGCGGACCAATTTCTGCTCCGCCTGCCCCAGGTCCCGGGCCGCTTTGTACACCCAGATGCGGGCGTGCGCTGGCATGTCCGATATACGTTTGACCGGTGAGGGAGCTGTTGTTTCCATAATTGCTTCGTGCTGCATTCTTAGGACGTGGGGATCTATAGTTCCGATGCCTCAGCGATCAACTCCGCGATATCCTTCACTTTCACCTCGGCCTCCTTGTT
>JAHEFL010000195.1 GCA_024640205.1 Flavobacteriales bacterium
TTGATCAAGGTATTCCGCTGGAGGTAATTGAAGTCCACGAAAAAGCTGTCGACCTCCAGGTCACCGGTCGTATCCACTCCTATTATGTCACTGCTGGTATGTTGCCGATCTCCATAGCCTGCTTCGGACGGATCACCATGTCCATGCTCGTTCGCAGATGTGAACCGGACATTGCGATAGCCGGCCATGCGGAAGGGGATGTGATCCCCGCCTCGGCCAACACGATCCTCTCGGTCCATGATGGCGATGTTCATTGGCACGGGAACGTGATCGATCATTTTCTCCTCGTAGAACATCTTGATCGTGCGGGCGAAGTTGCGATGCGGTTGTGCTATCGAACCACTCGAAAAGAGCCTTACCAGTGTGCTGTCAGCACCCGCATTCGGGTCGCAACTCGGCGGCGATGACGTCGTTCCACAGAGGATACCGCCGATCACATCATTGTTCTGTACCGCTTTGATGGAGATCCCTTCCGATGTGCAGAAAGCTGCCATGGCCTCGGCGCCCAGCAACCCATGTTCCTCACCAGTTGTAAGTAGGAATACGAGCGTATGTTCGAACGTGTACCGGCTCAATACCCTGGCCAACTCCATCACCAGGGCCACACCGCTTCCATTGTCCTCTGCGCCAGGGGCGAAGCAGTTTACATCACAATTATCCTCGCATCTGCTGTCGTAGTGCGCTTCGATGAGAACGATCCGGTGATCATCTACTTCGGATCCAGGTAGTACGGCCATCACATTCCGCCAGTCAGCACCATTTCCACATTCATTCGGACCGGCCTGGTAGTCGAAACGGAGGTAGGAAGGGATCAATCGCCCTTCGTTGGCCGCACTGAATTCACCGAACTGTTGAAATACCCAACGCCGCGCCGCGCCGATGCCGGATGTCGCATCCACCGTGTCAGAATGGGTATTCCTGTTGTGGAAGGCCAGTAACCCATCCAGGTGTTCTTTCAGTGAGTCCCGGTCGATCCGGGTCCGCAACTCACATAGAATAGTGCCGTGGTCATCGATCACTTCACTTGCGGCATGATCGGCGGGGTCATGCATCCCTTTCATGGCCAACAGTGCCATTTCGCTCGTGCATGAGATGTTGCTCACTTGTCCATTGGAACCCAATTGGGATGCCGCGAACAGAAGGATACTGAGGATCTTCTTCATGGATGGTTGCACAGGGAAATGTACGCTGTAACAGGTCAGCGATCGATATCCCTAGCGCGGGTGCCGTCGGATACACCGGACCGAAGCAGGGAGCACAGTACCTTTCCGCCAGCATGAAAAAGATCAATGATATCGCCATCGCTCTCCTGATCGATGGGGATAATGCGCAGCCCAAGAGGCTTCCTGCGATCCTGGACGAGGTGAGCCGGACCGGTACCATCACCATACGCCGGATCTATGGTGATTGGACCACGACCGGGATGAGCGGGTGGAAGGAATTGTTGAATGCCAATGCGATCCAGCCGGTACAGCAATTCGCGTACACCAAGGGCAAGAACAGTACTGACAGCGCAATGATCATCGACGCCATGGACATCCTCCATGGAGACCTGGTGGATGCGTTCTGTCTGGTTAGCAGCGATAGCGACTATACCCGACTTGCCACTCGTTTAAGGGAAGCGGGCATTCACGTGATGGGTGTTGGTGAAAAGAAAACCCCGGAAGCTTTCGTTAAAGCATGCGAGCGGTTCATTTACGTGGAGAACCTGGATGGTGTTGACGAACAGGGCCCTTCTAAAGGAGGTACGCAGCGTGCGCGTCGCTCCCGCTCCGAGCCGCTTTCCACGAACAAGGCTTTGATGCGGCTTTTCCGCAAGGCCTATAACAATGCACGTGGTGAGGATGATGAAGTGGCGCTCAGCCTGATCGGACAATCCTTGCGGCGCTTGGACCCTGGCTTCGACCCGCGTACATACGGCCATTCCTCGCTTTCCTCGCTGGTGGCGGCATTGGGCGATAAATTGCAGGTAAGACGCGAGGAGAAGGGCAATATGGTGATGGTGCGGTTCAAGGGATGACTTTGTTCGTTATGGCCAAAGCGAAGAACAAGACGGTAGCAACGAACGCGAGTGTGGACAGATTTCTGGGAACGGTCGAGGACAAGGAAATGCGCTCGGATTGTGAGCAGTTGGTCAAACTGATGTCCGGAGCCACGAAAGCTGAGCCCCGGATGTGGGGCACGGGTATCGTGGGTTTCGGGGAACGGCGATTGAAGTATGCGAGCGGTCGTGAATTGGACTGGATGCTGATCGGCTTTGCTCCGCGAAAAACCAACCTGGTCGTGTATTTGATGGATGGCTATGACCGACGCAGCGAGCAGTTGGCGCGACTTGGAAAGCACAAGGTCGGGAAGAGTTGTCTGTACTTGAACCGATTGGCTGATGTGGATATGAAGGTGCTGAATGGAATGATCAAGGATTCGATCAGAGTGGTCACCGGGAAAGTGTGAGTTGCGACATCATCTTTGTTCCATGATGCGTGTCGGATTGACGGGTGGGATAGGTAGCGGCAAAAGTGTCGTTGCCCGGATCTTACGCGTGCTTGAAGTTCCAGTATTCGACGCGGATATTGAGGGGAAGCGGTTGCTTTCTGAGGACCGTACTGTCATGGATCCCGTTGTGGCGCGGTTCGGTCCATCCATTTATCCCGATGGTATCTTGGACCGAAAGGCATTGGCTGCGTTGGTTTTTCATGATCCTGCTGCGTTGAAGGACCTGAACAGTATCGTTCATCCGGCGGTACGCCGATCGTTCCGATACTGGACCAGCGCCCAGAGATTCGCTTACGTGGTGATGGAATCCGCGATCCTTGTGGGGTCGGGTGGTCACAAGTCATTCGACCGATTGGTGGTCGTCACTGCTCCGGAAAAGCTCCGGATAGGAAGGGTCATGCAGCGTGACGCCGCGACCGAGGCCAATGTTCGTGCTCGGATGAAGAACCAAGCCACGGATCACGAGCTACTGGCACTGGCCGACCACCACCTGGTCAATGATGAGAGAAGGCTATTGATACCACAGGTGTTGACACTTCATGAGGAGTTGATCCGGGCGAGCATACGATGACCTACCCACGACGAAATCTTCCGTTCAGCAAGGTGGCTCTGATCTTTGCCCTACTCGGTCTGCCAATGGCATTCACGCGGCATTTGGTTTCCCTGGCCCTCGTACTCGGTATTTTGGCAATTGCTCTCGGAGGGTGGGGGACATGGCGAGCCCATCGCTCGATGGATGATTATTTTCCAATAGGGATCAAAAGAGCAGCGTGGTCCATGAAGCTTGGCATCCTCGGCGTGCTGCTATCAACGGTTATGTGGTTGCTATGGGCGACGAATACCCTTTTGCGCTAGGCGCGTTACAGAACCGGGTCCTGCGCAGGATACCATGCTGCAGTGCCGGTGAGGATCTCATTCGTCCCGAATTCGGCCAGTAACCTGTTCAGCAGATGCGCGGTACCCATCGCGTCCAACATGGCACGATGAGAAGCTATGAAAGGAATGCCGAAATATCGGCAAAGGCTCCCCAAGTTGTAATGAGAAAGACCCGGCAATAGGCGACGGGCTGTACGTTCCGTACACAACGTAGTTCGTTGGAACGGGATCCCGGTACGGGCGAATTCGTGCTCGATGGCCGTCATATCATAGCGGACATTATGGGCCACAACGACCCGACCTTGTGTAAGGGTGTTCAAGCTGTTCGCTATGGCGTGGAAGCGAGGTGCATTCCGGGTATCCACGTTCCGGATACCGGTCAATTGCTGGGCGAAACGTGGTATCGGTACCCGTGGATCGACCAGGCTCTCCCAACGGACCCGTTCTTCGCATCCATCCTGGGCGATCACTGCCAACTCCATGATCCGACCCATCCTTGGGTCACCGCTGGTGGTCTCCACGTCAAGCACGGCGAACTTCGCTTCTTCCATGGCGCCCTCATACGCAGGAAGAGCCAGGTCGGTTCCCATGGTGGCGGATATCCGGAGGTCAAGATATCCCATGTTGGCTGCCTTCAGATACCTTCGCCCCTCTGCCCTAAGTGGACCGCAGTGAGGAGCATTTATTCCTTCTTTTACCATACGGTCGCCGGATGGCGCATTCGCGACGAGCGCCCTGCGGGCTTGGACCGGTACATCGTTGTGGTAGCCCCTCACACAAGCAATTGGGATTTCCTCGTGGGCCTTTGTGTGCGCAGCATTGCCCACATGTCCGACGCCAAGTATCTCGCCAAGCAGTCCTTGTTCAAGGCACCCTTCGGTTGGGTTTTCAGGGCTCTGGGTGGATATCCGGTCGATAGAAGCAAGCATTCCAATCTGGTTGATGCCGTGGTTGCCATGTTCGACCGTGGCGAGATCAAGAAGATCGCGATCACGCCGGAAGGAACACGCGGGTACCAACCCAACTGGAAAACGGGGTTCCATCATATTGCAAGGAAGGCGGGAGTTCCGATCATCCTTGCAGGCTTCGACTATCCTCGGAAGGAGGTGGTGATCTCGGCGCCATTCGAACTGACTGAGGATACGGATGCGGACATTGAACGCATGAAGGATTGGTTCAGGCCCCTTAAAGGGAAGCACCCCGAACTGGGCATTCGATGATCGGCACGATGATCGCTCGTGCTGTGGCCGTGATCATGAGACGGACCATCCTGCATACCCTGGCCCTTATCGCTTCTTCGGCGTTGCTCGCACAATCAGGGACATTTCCTGTTCTCAGCGGTGAGACCGTTACTGGGGAGCGTGTCTCCTTACCCGCGGATAT
>JAHEFL010000196.1 GCA_024640205.1 Flavobacteriales bacterium
CCGTGGGGTTTACCAAGCTGCCGATGTCACCACCGGCACTGGTGAGCTCTTACCTCACCTTTTCACCCTTACCCGCCGTGCGGCGGGCGGTATCCCTTTCTGCGGCACTTTCCGTAACGGCACGGTTCCCCATGCCGCCCCTTCCAGTTAGGAAGCACGGTACCCTACGCTGCCCGGACTTTCCTCCCGCCACCTTACGATGACGAGCGACGAAGCGATGCACAGGATGTCAAGGAACGTCTTGGCGCGTCAGTGACGCAGGATCTCCACTTCCGTGGCGCCCGAGCCGTAGCGCTGCATATCCGCATCATGGAAGCGCACGCCTTCATAGAAACGCAGGATCTTCCTCACCTCCTCCCGCAGACGCCCCTCTCCCACACCGTGGATGACGATGAGCTTGCGCTTACCATCACGTATGGCGGATTCCAGCGTGCGCTCGAAAAAGCGAAGCTGGTACTCCAGTTTCTCCCCATCGCTCATCCGCAGGTCGTTCTCCAACAAGGAGTTCAGATGCAAGTCGACTTCCTCGAAGCTGTTGTTCTCCGGTCGCTTCGGCGTTTTTCCGGGCCTCACGGCAGGCTTCTTCCGTCGCGCCTCCTCCCGTTCGTCGTTCGCAGCCACCATGCCAGCCTGGTGGTCCGATACCTTGTAAACCACGTTGGCGTGGTCCTTGTTCCGACGTACAAGGCTCTTCACCGCATGCTCCATTTCAAAGCCATCATCGGTACGTACCATAACACGACCCGGCCCTATCACATGCAACACAACGCCGCCTCCGACCTCATCGAGGAAGGAAACCTCATCACCGGCTTGCAGCGTTCTGCGATCCATGCTGCAAATTTACGGCACCAAAGTCCCGCGCCATGTTCCGCACAGCCCTGTTCACAGTAGTGCTCTCCGCCCCCCTGCTTATCCAGGCCCAGCGCATCGAGGCCGCCCAGCCTATGGGAGGTCCTGCGGCCTTGCAGCACTTGATCGAGCAGGAGTTGCGCTACCCGGTGGCCGCACTGGAAGCGAACATCAAGGGCGATGTGACGGTGGTGGTGGGCGTGAACGGCGATGGCAGCGTGGCAGGCATGCAGGTGTGGCGCTCGGTCTGTCCGGAATGCGATGCGGAGGCGCTGCGCATCGTCCGCATGGTGCGTTTCGCTCCATCCACGGCCACGGATGAACGCGGTGCCGGCGATCACTATCTGGTGGTGCCCTTCGACCCCTCCAAGTACAAGCGCTGGGTGAAGGTGCGCCCGAAGAAGCAGGGTGATGTGTTCAAGCTCCCGGCCAGCGACACCTTGCTCGTATACACCCCCAAGCAATTGGATTCGCAGGTGGTGCCCCTGGTGCCGAAAGGGAATGCAGGGCTGGGCCAGTTCCTTGCCGACAACATGCGCTACCCGGACGAGGCCTACCGCCGGAACATCGAAGGCGTGGTGCGGCTGCACTTCACCATTGAGCCCAGCGGCAGCGTGTCCAACATGTACGCCACCGAGGAATTGGGCGGCGGCTGCACCGATGAGGCGATGCGCCTGATCTACAAGGCGCCGTGGTCACCGGGTATCAAGAACGGCGAACGCGTGCGAAGCACGAGCGAGGTGAGCATCCGCTTCACGCTTCCCCAGCGCACCCGCTGACCCAAGGGCTATGGGGTCGGCAAACCCTTCGGGCTCGTACGACCGGGACTTTTTATCACGGATGGACACGGAATTACACGGATAGTTGCCCATCCGACCGGTCCTAGCGTTCCGCCCATTTTACGATGGGACGCGGTTCATTATCGGTGTTCCTCCGTGTTCATCCGTGATGTAATTACTTCACATTGAAGCACCGACGTGCATTAAGGATCGGACCTGATGGACGGACGGTTGATCCCGGTGCTCCGATCGCAGGGCTACCTTCGGCGCCCATGGAAGAGCGAGGCCCTTGGAAGACGTTGCGCATTGAGGAGCGCTATTCCACCCCGTGGATCTCCGTGAGCCATCACGATGTGATCGATCCCAGCGGGCGGCAGGGCATATATGGTGTGGTGCATTTCCGGAACATCGCGGTGGGGATCATCCCGCTGGATGAGGCAATGAATACCTGGATCGTGGGCCAATACCGCTACCCCATTGACCGCTACTGCTGGGAGATACCGGAAGGCGGTGGCGCCAGGGAAACCCCTACAATCGAAAGCGCGAAACGTGAGTTGCGGGAGGAGGTGGGCATCACAGCGGAACGATGGACCGAGGTATTGCGCATGGACCTGAGCAATTCGGCCAGCGACGAGGAGGCGATCATCTACGTGGCGCAAGGCCTTTCCTTTCACCAGCCCGAACCGGACCACAACGAGGAACTGGAGATCAGGAAGATCCCGTTCGCTGAACTCTTTGACATGGTGATGCGCGGTGAGCTGCAGGACAGCCTGACAGTGGCCGCGGTGATGAAGGTGGAACTGATGCGGCGATCAGGCACGCTGCCCGATCAGAAATAGAGCCAGTGCCCCACCCATTCGCCCGTGCTGCGGTATTCCAGCGTGGGCATCGGCACTTTGATGCTGTTGAGCACGAACAAAGCCGTGCGGATCGCCTTAGATCGTGTGCGGATGCGGGTAAGGTCGATGTCAGGTGAAAGGAAGAACTGCCGGTAACGTGGAATGTCCGAGCCCAGGTCATCGGCGCCCGTGGGCGGTGATGCGGTGACCATGCCCTCGGCTCCGTACCCAACGGCGATGGCCAACCACTCCGGCAAGCGGCTGTTCCTGCTGAAGGCTTGCGGTGATCCACTGAGCCAGATGGTCTGTCCGTTGTAGTCCTTGAGGTAACGCTCGATGTTGCCACTCCCGAGCAGGTCCGGCCGCATGGCGGCATACTCGGTATGATGTGCGGAGAATTTCAGGCGCAGGCGCTGTTCCTTCCAGCCCAGTTCCTGCCCGATGTAGAGACCGGTGCCGGCCACGTTCGCCGCCATATCCCACCAGGAAAAGCCCCACTCAGCGGAGGTGCCGTCCAGTATCTCCACCCCGGTGAGGAAGACGAGCCCCACGGTACCACCGACCCAGAGCGAGGTCCTGCGATCGGTGCCGCAACGCTGGAAGAGCTTATCGCCCCAGGCACCGAGCGTGTAGGCGCTGAACAGATGACCCGCCTTGTCCATCTGCAGCCACTCATCGCCATCATTGAACGTATGGAATGCACTGCGATCGTAATCCGCGTACCACGCCTGGTCCAATGCCACCATGGTGCCGACCAGACCTGCACCCATGAGCCCACCGGTGATCCACATGCAGCGCTTGCAGTTGACATTGGTGCGCGCGGTATCCGGTGTCTGTTCCACCTGCGCCTGCAACGGCCCGAAAGAGAAAAACAGCACGGCTGTAGTGAACCACAGGACGTGCTTGCGCCGAACGATCATCCGCCTAAAGGTACCGGGAAGCGAGCCCCGCGCGGCCACGCTCAGGCACCGATGGTGTCCCGGCAGGCTTGCAGGATCTTGCGAGCGTTCTCCAGTGTGTCGGACTCCGCATAGCAGCGCAGGACCGGTTCGGTACCGCTCGCGCGGATCATCAGCCACTGGTCATTGTCGAAGTGGAATTTATTGCCGTCCAGGTCCTCTTCGCGCCGCACCTCGAGGTTGCCGAAGCGCTTGTAGCGCCCTTCAGCGCAGGCTTTCAACACCTCCTGCTTCAGTTCCTCGCTGATGTGCAGGTCCAACCGTTCGTAGGCGAACCTACCCGTGATGGCATAGATCTCCTCGATCAGCTCATCCAGGGATTTTCCGCTTTTCGCCATGAATTCCCAGATGGTGAGTCCCATCCAGATGCCGTCGCGCTCCGGGATGTGGCCCTTGATGGCGATGCCACCACTCTCCTCTCCACCGATCAGCACGTCCTCGGTGATCATGATCCCGGCGATCCACTTGAAGCCGATCTTCACGGTTTCCAGTTCCAGTCCGTAGTGATCACACATGGTCTTCACCTTCGGGGTGGTGCTGAAGGCCGTGGCCACCTTGCCGGTCATCCCCTTATACTTCACCAGATAATGGATGAGCAGCAGGATGATGTGGTGCGAATCGATGAACTCGCCGCGTCCGTTGTACAGCCCGATCCGGTCGGCGTCACCATCCACCGCCAGGCCGCAATCGATCTTCCGGGTCTTGATGAATTCGGAGAATTCCAGCAGGTTCTTGTGGATCGGCTCCGGCGCCTGACCGTGGAACGTGGGGTTGTGTTCGCAATGCAGGAGCTCCACTTCCGGCAGGATGCGGGGAATGACGTTCTGCCCGGAACCGAACATGGCATCGAAGCCCAACTTCATGCCCGAAGCACGGATCGCAGCGAGATCGAAATTGGCCTCCACATGCTCCACATACATGGTCTCCAGATCCACCCAGGAGAGCAAGCCATCGGCCTCCGCCTTCTTCAAATCCACGGAGGGAAGATCGATACCGTGTTCAGCAGGGATCAGGTCCTCCACCTCCTGCACCTTCTCCGGCAATAATGGCCCTCCGTAGGCACCCTTTAACTTGTATCCGTTATAGCTCGGCGGATTGTGACTGGCCGTAACGATGATGCCCATGGAGGTCTTCAGGCGGACGGCACCAAGCGATACCATGGGCGTACTTACGAAGTCCTTCGCCAGATGCACGCGGATGCCTTTGCTAACCAGCACTTTGGTGACCGTGGAGGCGAACAGCTCACCTGCAAAGCGGCAGTCGTGCCCAACGACCACGCCGGGGTCCTTGGGGAAGTTGGTCTTCAGCCATTCG
>JAHEFL010000197.1:0-3571 GCA_024640205.1 Flavobacteriales bacterium
GTTTGGTAGGTATCCAGAATGACGACGGGAGCTGGAACGGACACCACTGCATCACCAGTCCGGTGTTCTGCACGGCCACTTCCTTACTCATATTGAGCGTGAATAATGACATTGAACACCTGCTTGCACAGGGGGCGGTGAAGTATCGGAATTGAGCGTGGGGTGGGTGATCGGTTGGTGACCGCTGCGGATCTAACTGATCCCAGCGGTCGCTGGCGTTCTGGGTGTCAAGGTGCGGTCAAGACGCCCTGGAATTGCTCATGCACCAGATCCGTGATACCATTGATCACGAACTGCACCGCAAGTACGGCGAGGATCAGACCGAACAGTCTTGTAATGACCTTGCGGCCGGTCTCACCGATGTATTTCACGAGATAATTGGAATGGACCAAGGCGAAATATGTGAGTAATGTGGTGATCAGGATAGCTATATAGACCACCACCGTGTGGTAGACAGAAGGTGCTTCGGTAACCAACATCATCACGGTCGCGATCGATCCGGGTCCGCTGATGAAGGGAATGGCAAGAGGAATGATGGATATATCATGGCGCTCGCTGGCTGAGCCTATGCCCCTGTGTTCACTCCGCCTTCCGAGCATGCCCATGGCGATGCCGAAGAGGATGATACCACCTGCGATCCGGAACGCATGCAGGGTGATTCCGAAAACATGGAATATCACGCCACCCATCAAGGCGAATGTGATCAGGATACCCGTGGCTACGATCGTCGCTTTTCGCGCGATCGCTCGGCGTTCCTTTTCGGATGCTTCCGGCACAAGGGCCAGGAACGCGAACGCCGTGGTCAAGGGGTTCACGATGACCAGGATACCCGCCATGGTGAGGAGCAGGTATTGAAGAAGACCATAAGCGACAAGAGGGATCATACGAAGGGAGGGCCCAAGGTATGATCCCTCGTCGTTATCAGCGGGTGATGGTCAGCGGGCGACGGGCCACTTGGGAACCGTCCGCATCCTGGATCACCACCGTGTAATGACCTTTGGCCAGTTGGCCTGTCGCGACGCGGTCGTTACCGGTGAGCAATTGTTGATGCACCTCCCGACCTTGCATATCGATGAGCCGGAGTCTCATGCCATTGCTTCCCGGCATCGAGATCGTCATCCCATCATTGGCCGGGTTCGGAAAGATCATGATGTCCCCATTATCGTTCGTTTCTTCCACACCGGTGGAGGACTCCACAATGATCCGTCCCTTCATTCCCATTCCTGCATGAGGTACGCAGACGTAGTAGTATGTCCCGGGGATATCGAGGGTCAGGATGTGGTTGCCGCCATCATAGTTGAACCCACCGTTCGATGTGGTGCCGTTCATGTTCCAAGTGGATTCGCTCACCTCGGTCATCGTGTGCGCCCCCCCGATGCTCAAGCTTATCGGGGTACCTGCCTGAACGGTCAGTAGTGAAGGGTTGAAAGTGAAACTTCCTGTGGTCGAGATGGATTGCGTATAGGCCGCGAACGTGAACGCGGATAGTACCAATGCGGAAAATGTTCTCATGCTGTTTCTATTGTTCATGTGGTGTATGACCTGTTGGCAGTTTGATAAGTTGCCTGCCTCCCGAAGGCAAATCTAAGTCCTGGCGCCAAGCCTGACCGGAGAGTGATCATGGAGGGCCACGGGTCATGTTCCTCCGTACCGCGGATCGGGCCGCCAGGGCAGTTTCTCCAGGTACTCCACGCCCAACGAGCAGTGCCCGAACTCCATCTCCACTTTGCCGGTGAGGCGGTACACGCCACGGCCGCGGAAGGGGTAGCGTGCCTCCACGCTGGGGAACTGCGTGCTGTCCCAGAAATCGCCGGCGCGGTCGATGAAGCTGCCGAAGCTCATCCGCTCGCCGGTGCCTGTCTTTGTCGGTTTCACGTGCACCACGTAGCCGAGCATGGAAACGCGTTTGCCGACGTGTGCGAGCATGTCGCGCGCGAGTATGTGCGGCAGCGCTTTGTGGGTCGTCGTTTTGCGTGTTACGGGTTCTGTCTCCGCATCGGTCTTTCCAGTATTTCCATCATCTGATCTTCTGATCATCCGATCTTCTGATCGGTCCTCCACCAGCAGGAACGGATCGCACAGCGGAAAGCCCAGCAGTTCCAGTTCGTCGTAGGCATCGGAGAGGTCGAAGTGATGCAGTGCGGGGAGCTTCGTTCCCGGCGGCTTGGTGATGAAGAGGTCGCTGCCGCGCTCGACGACCTTCGCGCCGGGATGCAGCAGCGTTAGGTCCCAGAGCAGCTGCGGCTTCGATCGTCCGGTAAAGCGGAAGGCCCCCACACGGATCAGCATGCGCGCTTGCTCCACAGGGATGGGCGCGCGGTGCAGCAGGTCAGGCAGGTCTGTGAAGGCACCGTTGCGGCGTCGCTCATGCAGGATGCGGCCCACGGTGGCGCTGTCCATGCCTTTGATGTTGGAGAGACCGAGGAAGATGGCCGCTTCGCGGAATTTTGAATGTAGAATTTCCAATGAAGGATTTTCAATTGAATGCGTGCTCTGTCCGTGATCGGTGCTCTGCGTTTGCCAAGTAGTCGTAGGGTCAAATACAGCGTCCGTTCTACATTCTACATTCTTCATTCTCCATTTTTCATTCCGCCTCTGGCGGCTAAGCGTGCACAATTCCCCGCTCACATTCACACAGGGTGCTTCGATCACTGCGCCGCCACGCCGCGCTTCATGCAGGTAGAACTCCGTGTGGTAGAACCCGCCGAAGTTGTTCGCCACGGCCACCATGAACTCCAGCGGGTGGTAGGCCTTCAGGTAGAGGCTCTGGTAGCTCTCCACGGCGTAGCTGGCGCTGTGGCCCTTCGCGAAGCTGTAGCCGGCGAAACTTTCGATCTGCCGCCAGATCTCCTCCACGTCGTGCGCAGGGTAGCGCTTTGCCTTGCAGTTGGCAAAAAAGCGGTCCTTCACGCGCTGGAACTCCTCGCGGCTGCGGTACTTGCCGCTCATGCCACGCCGCAGGATATCCGCCTCGGCCAGGGTGAGGCCGGCATAGAGGTGCGCCACCTTGATCACGTCCTCCTGGTACACCATCACGCCGTAGGTGTCGGGCATGATCTTGTACATGGCGGGATGCGCCTGCTTTCGCCGTTCGGGATCGCGGTGCCGCAGGATGTACTCGCGCATCATGCCGCTCTGCGCCACGCCCGGACGGATGATGCTGCTTGCCGCTACCAGCGTGGGGTAGTCGGTCACCTCCAGCTTCTTCAGCAGCATGCGCATGGCGGGGCTCTCCACGTAGAAGCAGCCGATGGTATCACCGGTGCGCAGCAGTTCATTGATGCGCGGGTCGTGCTTGAATTGTTCGATGGCGTGGATGTCCACCGCTTCGCGAAAGTCACAGGTCACAGGGTCCAGATCAAAAGGCTCAAGGACCATGGAATTTGAAACTTGGGTCTTGCGACTTGTGACTTGGGTCTTACCCACCAGCTCCACCGCATCGCGTATGTGTCCCAAGCCGCGCTGGCTGAGGATGTCGAACTTGTACAGGCCCAGGTCCTCGGCTTCCAGCATGCTGAACTGCGTGGTGGCGAAACCCTTCGGCGGCATGTGCAGCGCCGTATAGTGCGTG
>JAHEFL010000197.1:3581-4724 GCA_024640205.1 Flavobacteriales bacterium
ATGAGCACACCGCCCACGTGGATGCTGAGGTGGTGCGGATGCTCGTGGAAGTGCTCGCTGTAGCGCAGGATGGTGCGCACCACCTTGTCGTTATGGATCGCGCCATCTCCCTTGGAGGACATCGCATTGTCGCTACGACCGATCCATCGCGATCCCGTTGTGTTGCCTTCGGCCAGTGCATCGATCTCCTCCGGCGGTAACCCGAAGACCTTGCCCAGTTCGCGGATCACCGCACGGCGTTGATAGGTGCTATAGGTGGCCAGCAGGGCCACGCGCCGCTCGGAGCCGTATTTGTCGAAGAGGTACTGCGTCACCTGGTCGCGGTCCTTCCAGCTGAAGTCCAGGTCGAAATCCGGCGGGCTGCTGCGGCTGGGATTGATGAAGCGCTCGAAGTAGAGGTCGAGTTCTATGGGGTCCACATCGGTAATGCGCAGGCAATAGGCCACCATGCTGTTGGCGCCACTGCCACGCCCAACGTAATAAAAGCCGCGTCTGCGCGCATAGTTCACCAGATCCCAATTGATGAGGAAGTAGCTCACGAAGTCCTTCTGCTTGATGATGCGCAGTTCCTTCTCCAGCCGATCGATGATCCGTTGGTCGGGTTTGCCATAACGGTAGCGCAGCCCTTCCCAAGTGTGCTTTTCCAGCAAGGCGATATCTTCCTGTTCATTGCCGGTATAGCTTTTCTTGTTCTTGTTGGTGGTGAAGTCGAAGTCTATGCTGCATTGCGCCAGCAGTTCCTTGGCGTTCTGCAATACATGGGGGAAAGCGCGGTAGATGGCTTCGAGTTGCTCTTCACTGCGCATGATGTCGTCCGGATCGCTTTGCTCCCTGAGCGGCAGTTTGCTCAGTAGGGTATTGTTGTCCATGGTGCGCAGCAGGCGGTGTACGTTGAAGTCGCGCTTGTGGCGGAAGGTGGCGGGCTTCAGGGCTACCAGCTTCTCGGGGTGTTCGGCCCATTCGCTGAAGGGCAGGCGGCGCAGTTCTTCGGGGCGAATGCCCACATATTCGTTCTCGCGCAGCGCAGAGGCGCTTATCGTTCCGAAGGGATATATGATGAACGCATCGGGCAGGAGTGGGGCGCGCTCTTTCAGGGGCTCGCCACCCATCAGGTGTTCGCTCAAGTGTTCGTTCAATTGCCGG
>JAHEFL010000198.1 GCA_024640205.1 Flavobacteriales bacterium
ACGTGCTCAAGACCGGAAGCCCGGAACAAGCTGTCCGAGGAGCGCTCGGCCGCTGCGCCTTGCGAACTGCCCGTGAGCCGATGACCAATGCTCGCGACGCTCCAGGAAAGCCACTCGTACCCCTTGGCTCCATTCATGGCCTCTTGGTCGAACTCGTACAGTTGTGCAAGGTCGAACTGGCCCTGCACGTCAACACTTCCGTGTTGACAGATGCACCAGAGAAGGACGAATGCAAGCCTCTGTGGCACGGTACTTTGCCGGGTGTTGAACGGGTTCGGCATGAGATCGGATTATGGGGGAGCTAAATCTACGCTCCGCAATATGGCACTTCGCCTGCCGTTCAGACTCCTTTTCCTATTACCCCTGTTGCTGTGTGCGGCTTCCACGCAGCAACGCGATGCGGAAAAGGATACCACTGCCATGTTGCAGGCGAACTACCTGTACAACATCGCCAAGCTGGTGGAATGGAAGGATGCTGATATGAGGAACGGGAACTTCATCATCGGTGTCATTGGAGGTGCCAACCTCTATCAGGAGCTGATCAAACAGTATTCCACCCGCTCCATTGGAAAACAGCCGATAGAGGTCAGGAAACTACCCCGCAGCCCCGAGGTGGAGCGGTGCCACATTCTCTTCGTAGGCCGCACCGAACTTCCTCTTCTGCCAGAGATCTATAAGCGCATGCAGAACCGGCCGACCATGGTGGTAACAGAATATTCCGGCGCGCTGGATGATGGATCGGTCGTGAATTTCGTGAAAGTGGAGAACCTCTTGAAGTACGAGCTCAGCATTGTCAATGCCAGCAAGCATGGTCTCGTGGTCGGTAGTACGCTGAAGAACCTGGCCCATAAGGTGGAAGAATGAACACCGTCCGCCACATAGCCATTGCATGCTTTGCCATACTCCCGGCGATGGGCCTCTTCGCCCAGTCTGACCCTTTGGTGGAAGCCCTGAAAAGTTATCAAGCGGGAGACTTGGAAAATGCCCGGCAGAGCATCGACGAGGCGGTTTCCCAGCCCATGCACCAGGAAAACGCTGAAGCTTGGCTGCTGCGTGGCTTCGTTTATAAGGACATTTACAAAAGCCGACCGCAAGGTTCGCCTGCGGATAGTTTGCGAGAAGAGGCCATGACCAGTCTCGATCGATGCCTGGCGCTTGATTCTGAAGAACTCTATCGCGAGAACGCCATGCAAGCCCGGGAGTTCCTGATAAGGTCATACTTCAATGATGCGGCGAAAGCGTTAGGCGAAATGGATGATGAGCGCGCTTTGATGCTCTACGGGAGGTTCAAGGGGGTGACCCTCAAGGATGATCCAGAGGCGCAGATGCGCATTCGGGAGGCGGAGTTCATGAACGCACTGGGAACGGTATACACGAAGAAGTTCAACGAGGAACGAACGGACCTGGTACTCTTTGACAAGGCGGTTTCCGCATATGAACACGTATTGTCCCTTGAACCCGAGAACTACGGTGCGAATTATAACCTGGCCACGTTGTTCTATAACAGAGGGGTGTTCCGGATCAGGGAGATCAGTGCGGAGGATGACATTCCCAGCATTCAGCAGATACAGGAAGTAGCCCGTGAATTCTTCCTGCAAGCATTGCCCTATATGCTCAAGGCGCACGACATGAACCCACAGCGCCGCGAAACCCTGCTGGGTCTGGAAGGCATCTATTACAGCCTGCAGGATCAGGATAATTCGGATAAATTCCGTCGCCTGTTCGAGGAGATGCTTCCACAGGAGTAGGTCACTGAAAGGCCATGACTTTCCGGGTCACCATCGGCAGAAAGATCGGGATGGGTTTCGGCCTGTTCATCTTCTTTGCGTTAGTGGTGGTGGTCCTCACCAACCGCACCCTGGAGAGGAGCCGGGTGATCAATGAGCAGATCAACCAGGTCTATTCCCCTTCGGTGGATGCCCTGGTGCGCCTACGGAACTTGACGGTGAACGGGCATATGCTGATCAAGCATTGGGCCCTGCTTGAAAGCCGGGCCGACGCACCGGAGAAAACGGCACTTATTGAGATCACTGAAAAGGAGCTGCCAGGGATCCTGGACAGGGTGGATACCCTGATGGCGCATTGGGACCGCGAAGAGGTCGCCATCATGAGCCGGATAACCGTGGAACTAAGGGTTCTGTTCGATCTGCACGAACGGATCAAAACCCTGCTCCCTTCTTTGGAGAGTTATAGTGATCCGTTCATACACATGGAACGGAACGACCTGGCCGAGGAAGGTGGGCCGTTGGACCAACAGACCGGTCGGGTCCTGGCCGAGCTCGACCACCTGCTATCCATGCAGGAGGAGAAGCGCAAGCAATTGGGTGGAGGCATGATCCGCAGCTTCGATTCGCTGAAATTCTTTGTTCTTTACATGGGTATCGGCCTGGTGATCATCGGTGCCATAGTGGCCCTGCTCATCATCCGGGGTATCGTTCGTCCCGTTCAGCGATTGCGCAACGTCCTGCTCCATCTTGGTCGTGGCGTGTTCCCGAACACGAAGGTGCGGACCACTAATGATGAGATAGGCGACATGAGCAAGGCGCTGACATCATTGGTGGACGGACTGCGCCGTACAACGGATTTCTCCCATGCGGTCGCGGCCGGTGATTTCGAAGCGGAGTACCAGCCCCTGAGCGAAGAGGACATGCTTGGCAAGGCCCTATTGACCATGCGTGACGAGCTCGGACAACGGGAGCGGGTTCTTGAAATGAAGGTGATGGAGCGTACGGAAGAGGTGGTGCGCCAAAAGGAGGAGGTTGAGCGTCAGAGCCGCAAAGTGGTGGAGTTGTACAAGAACGTTACGGACAGTATCCGTTATGCGAAACGGCTTCAGGAGTCGATCCTACCCCCGGACAAGCGCATCCGTGAGATGTTGCCGGATTCATTCGTGTATTACAGGCCCAAGGATATTGTCAGCGGCGATTTCTATTGGTTCGAAAAGGTGAGGGACAAAGTAGTGTTCGCTGCCGTGGACTGCACCGGGCACGGTGTGCCAGGGGCGTTCATGAGCCTGATCGGACACAACGGATTGAACCAGGCGGTGAAGGAACGAGGACGCACCGTTCCATCCGAAGTGCTGAAGGACCTCAACACGATCGCATATGAAGCGCTTCATAAGGATCGGGAACAATTCCTCGTCCGTGATGGCATGGACATGGCGCTATGCTCCTATGACCCGGCCTCACGGGTCCTGCACTATGCCGGAGCCAATTGTCCGCTATACCTGGTCCGTCAGCAGGAGCTCATTCAGTACCCCCCCGATAAGAACGCGATCGGAAGTTTCGATCTGAACGGGCAGGGATTTACGGACCATCGGATCGACCTGGAGCCCGGGGACATGGTCTATTTGTTCTCGGATGGCTATGCCGATCAATTCGGGGGGCCCAAAGGGAAGAAATTCCTTTACCGTAGATTCAGAAGTTTGCTCCTGGAGATAAGTCGGGAGCCTCTCGAAAGACAGCGCAGCTTACTACAGGAAGAGTTCAATAAATGGCGCGGGGGTCACGAACAGGTGGATGACATCCTGGTGATCGGGATGCGGGCCTGATCGGAGTGCTGCCCCTTATTGGAAAGACCAGCCGCCACCCGTGCTCGTGACCCTCGGGTTCATCAGCATCACCGGGATCTGTGCCTCGTTCGTCAGGATCTCCTGCTCATAGGGCACCCCCAGGACCCCGAAAATATTCCCTTGCGACAGGTTCATGATCGTAATGAGGTCGGCATCGACCTGAACGGCATGCTTGACCACGGCCTTCACGAAATCCGTGCTGTCCTCCTCGGCAATGGTCGCGTCATGCGCGATGTTCCGTTCGCCCAGGTATTGTTTCGCGAATTTGATGTGGTTCTCCAATTGATGGTGCAGGAACTCATCATCCTCCTTCGGTACGACGAGGTGAACCTTGCTGTTGAACGTTTGTGCCATGGCGGCAACGATCGTCAACTTCTGACGGGTCTCCTTGTGCAGGTCAAGTGGCACAACGATCGAGTCATACCCCCCCTCCTTGATCATGCGCTCCTGAACGACGACGAATGGGACGGTACTACTGGTGATCACGCGCAATGCACGACTTCCCGTGAGGAACTGCATTCCGCGCATGCCGTGGGTTCCCATCAGGATCAGGTCGGCGTCGATCTCGGAAGCGGCATCGCCGATGTCCTCGAATATGCTCCCAACGCGGACCAACTTGTGCACTGGAATGTCCGTATTCATGGCTTTGGCCCGTTCCACTTCGAGTTCCAGCTTCCTCCGGGCGTCATCCACCTCACCCTGCTTTGGAACAACGTGCAGAAGGTACACCTCTGCATCAGCATGCGCAGCAAGCTTCATCGCATGGTTGATGGCACAATCCGAGACTTTCGTGAAATCTGTGGGTACCAGGATCTTGTTCTTCTTGGTGCTCATGTTCAATGCGTGATTGTAGCCTGTTCCGGTGGGACTTTTCGGGAGCGTCAAAGATAGAAGAATGAAGATGCTGCATCGTTCTGAGGATCACGGGATGCGGCTCGAGCGGATCGCGACACGGAAGCGTTGAGCAAGCGCTTGTAAACGGCTGTAAATGACTACTGGCCGGATCGCGCAGTACCGGATGTCCTGCTTTGTGCCGGAAAAGAACAAAAACCCATTAAAACGTTCAACCATGAATACCTCCATGAACAACAAAGTACAGCTGATCGGTAACCTGGGAGCGGACCCGGAATTGAAGG
>JAHEFL010000199.1 GCA_024640205.1 Flavobacteriales bacterium
AACAGCGTGTGCTTGCAGCGGGGTCCAGACCGCGGTCATCACACGGTTCAGCCAATTCTGGAACAAGGCGGGTTCCTCGCGATCGTGATGTGCGATGCGGTCCCATTCCCTCAGGTCATCGTATGTCCCGCGCTCGTCCTGGTCCATTGCCGCGGTATCCAACAAGGGTAGGAGAGCGGCTAGTGCTTCTTCCGCCTTCAGGTCGTAACCATCATGCTGCAGGTGCATCACGTCTTTTACAGTGGCGGTCTTCAAGCGCAAGAGTTCCGCATTGATCCTCCGGTTCCGGTAATACTCCAGGTGGCCGTTGTAGAACCAATAGGGATAGCCTTCATCCACGCTGTGCTGATTCGCGCTGCTAACGAACCCTCGCTCGGGGTCCACCTGGGTGGCGGTATGCTCGAAGGGGATATAACCTTGCCAAAGATGGGCCGGGTTGCTCCCGTCCAGAACAGTACGGCCCTGCCCGCGCCACTTATTCGGGAACCTGCCTTGCACGCGCATGGAAATCGTCCCCGATGTGCTGGCGAACACCCAATTCTGCGCCGGTGCATCGAAGTATCGCAGGGCTTCCACGTGGTCCGCATGGCTTTTCACATGGTTCATCAGGTACAACGCTCGCTGCACCCGGTTGCCATCATGCCCGCTCCAGCGCAGGGCGAGGTCAGAGCGCTCCGAGGTATTTCCATCATGTAAAGAACGCACGAGGGGCCCGTGCAGCGTCAGCGGGATGCTGTCGATGATCGGGCGTTCGCTGAGGACCTTGATCGTCTCCACCCGGTATGTCACCGGGATCCACTTCCCATCGTGTAGATACTCTTTCTTTCGCGCGTCCTTCCAAGTGATGTGGTACCAGTCCTTCGTATCCCGCGGCGCATTGGTGATCCCCCAGGCCGCGTGTTCGTTGTGCCCATTGATGACGCCACAAGCACCGGGCATCGCAAAGCCGAAAACGCGGTTCCCCGATGTGCTCAATTGGATCGGTATCCAGATGGTCGGGAAGTTCAGTCCGAGGTGCGTGTCATTGGCCAGGATCGGATCGCCACTGTCCGTGCGACTGCCGCTGATCGCCCAATTGTTGCTTCCATTGGTGGGATCGGGACGGAATTGTTCAACTGGGTATGCGGCTGAAGGATCGTATCCGGATGGGACCGGAAGTGTGTCCGCTTTCCATGGCCAGGGAGCCATCGTTGGCACGGTGGGTTCCGATCCTGGCGGCCGTTCCGGAAAGAGCAGCTTGAACAGTTCCGGACCCAGGATCCGGAGTGCATGGCTGTCCTCCACATCCCGGTCCCATCCGCTCAGGTTGTCCACCATGTACTGCTGGATATGAATGGATCGAAGCGGGGACCACAGCTCTGGACGGTAAGCCATCAGCTTGTATTCGAGGGGAAGATCCCGGTAACCGAGCGAGGCGATATACTGGTTCACGCCATCGGCATACGCTTTCAAGAGCGGGGCGATCAAGGGGTCGTCCTGCATCAGGTCCAACGTCGCTTCAGCACCGATCCCCAGGCCCTTTCGACGCTGTGAGCGGTCGAACTCCACCGCTTTTGATCCAATGAGTTCCGAGATCCTGCCCTCTGCGGCCCGCGCGATGAAATCCATCTGCCATAGCCGTAGGTAGGCGACCACCCAACCTTGTGCACGGTACAGGTCGGTATCATTCTGCGCGAAGACATGAGGGATGCCGGATCCATCCCAACTGATCTGCACTTCCTGCGCCAGACCATTCAGGAGAATACCCTCAGGTGCGTGGGATCCGATCGCTTCCGCATTCCGCCAGAAACCTTCCTGGGGTGAAAGGAATCGACCCATCGGCGGAATGGCATCCTCACCGATCACAAGCCGGGTGCCCAGTACGCAGTTCAGGCTCACCAGCAGCAGCAGCAGGATGGCTGTTCCGAGCAGTCGCATGGATCTATGATCGACAATATCGGGATAGTGGCGTCAACGGGATGCTCAGAGAGTGAACCGCGCACCCTGGCCTGGAAGATCCACATGGGTGAACCCCGCTTTTTCCAGGTGGCTCTTGAATTCTTTTCTGGCCTTGTCTGAGCCGTGCACAAGAAAGAGCCGTTCGATCCGGGTCGGATCCTGGCAGGAGAGGTATTTCATCATCTCGCCCCTGTCCGCATGCGCGCTGTAGAAATCCATGCGTCGAATGCTGGCGCGGACCGGAACGTGGTCCCCGAAGATCCGGACCTCCTCATACCCGTCGATCAGGTCCGCGCCCAAGGTCCCTGGGGCGCAGAATCCCACGATCAGTACCCCGTTCTCAGCATCTGACAAAGAGTTGCGGAGATGATGACGTATCCGGCCTGCATCCATCATTCCGCTTGCGCTGATGATGATACATGGTCCTTTGTGGTCGTTCAGTTGTTTGCTACGCTCCGGCGAACGGACGAATTCCACCCCAGGAAAGTTGAAGAGTTCGGGGTCCTGATCCAATTCCTCCCTGATCTCCTGCCTGAAGAGTTTTGCATGGCGCGACATGATCTCCGTTGCATTGATGGCCAGTGGACTGTCCACGAAGACCGGGACACGGGGAAGGCGGCCATCATTGCTCAACCTGTTCAGTGTGTACAAGAGCTCCTGGGTCCTGCCAATGCTGAACGCGGGTATGAGCAGCTTGCCTTTCCTGTCGGAACAAACCGATACCACATGTTCCAATAGTTCGTCCTCGGCCTCCGCGACGGACGCGTGATCGCGATCGCCATAGGTGCTTTCCGAGATGATCACATCCGCTTGTGGGAAGCGCACCGGCTCGGGCAATAGGCGGTCAACATAGCGTCCAACATCGCCTGTGAAAGTGAGTTTCATGGTCCGTTCACCGTCGTCCAGGATGAGATGCACCGCTGCGCTGCCAAGAATGTGTCCGCTATCCGTGAAGAATAAGGTGATCCCGGGGGCAACCTCCAGATGTTCCCCATATTCCGAGCACTGGAACAGTTCCATCGCTGGGCGGACGTCGTCCGTCGTATACAATGGTTCTTCCTGCTCGGGCTCACGGCCGCGTTTCCGGGCCCGCTTTCGATCATAGGCATGGTCGTATTCCTGTATGTGTGCGCTGTCCATGAGCATGATATCGCACAGGTCGCGCGTGGCAGGAGTGGAGTAGATGGGACCCTTGTAGCCTTCTTTCACAAATCGAGGGATCAACCCACTATGGTCGATGTGCGCGTGGCTGAGGATCAGCACATCGATGCTCATTGGATCAAAACCGAAATGGCGGTTGCGGTCCCTGTTGTCCACCAAGGCCTCCCCTTGGAACATGCCACAGTCCAGAAGTACGCGCGTCCTGCGACCATCCACATGATCGAGTTCCAGCAGATGTTTGCTTCCGGTCACGGTGCCAGCTGCGCCGTGGAAGGTGAGGGTGAAGGGCATGTATGCAAAGTTGAAGACGGAACGAAGGTGCAAGAAAGTCAAGCCTCAAAGCCACCTGATGATACATGTCATGGAAGGGACATGCCGGTCCGTGCACATGGCGCATATCCACGGGCCGACCGTGGGCATGTACGCTTGCCGATTATATTGGTGCCGTCCTTTCCAGGGCGCCGTCTCGTGCCATACATGACCATCACGCATATCTTACGAAGTTCGGCAACGGTCGCTGCTCTCATTTTTTTTGCGTCGATGGGTCTGGCGCAGGCATACACATTGCGCGGCACGGTCACAGATGCGATCACGGGTGAAACCCTCGTCGGTGCAACCGTTGTACTCAAGGGTACCACCACTGGTGCTTCCACTGACCTCGATGGTCGGTTCGAACTTTCCTTGAGCGAATTACCCCCCTATTCGCTGGTCATCAATTATCTGGGCTACACGCCACTGGAGATCGAAGTGAAGAGCCTGGACCAGAACCTGAAATTCAAGCTGTCCACGGATCAGGTGCTGCTCAAGGAGGCCGAGGTGATCGGAAGTCGTATTTCGGACAAGCAGAAGCAAGCCCCGTTGACCGTTGAGAGCATGGATGTCATCGCGATCCGGGAAGCTCCCAGCGGGGATTTCTATGAAAGCCTCGGGACCTTGAAAGGGGTGGATATGGTGGCGGCCAGCATGGGCTTCAAAGTGATCAACACCAGGGGTTTCAACAGCACCAGCCCGGTGCGGAGCCTTCAGTTGATCGATGGTGTGGACAACCAGAGCCCCGGACTCAACTTTTCGCTCGGTAATTTCCTCGGAGCAAGCGATCTCGATGTGATGAAAGTGGATGTGATCGCGGGAGCGAGCACGGCCTATTTCGGGCCTGGCGCGTTCAACGGGGTGATCAACATGACCACGAAGAGCCCTTGGATGTTCCCGGGGTTGAGCGTGAGCGCCAAAGGAGGAGAGCGGGAACTGCTCGAAGGGGCCGTGCGGTGGGCGCAGGTCTTCAAGGATGCGGAAGGTCGGAACAAGTTCGCCTATAAGTTGAACGTCTTCGCCATGAGGGCCGAGGATTGGCCGGCCGTGAACCTTTCTGCCACCAGCAATTCGCCGGCACCGGAGAGCAATCCGGGGCGATACGATGCCGTGAACATCTATGGGGACGAGAATGTCACCGTGAACAACAACTATTCAAGGGATATCGCGGAACGCCGGAATTACCATGGTCTGGGTGTGTTCATGCGGCCTGGATACAAGGAAAGTGACCTGGTTGATTATGGAACCGACAATCTGAAGCTCGGCGCTTCCTTGCACTACATGC
>JAHEFL010000200.1 GCA_024640205.1 Flavobacteriales bacterium
CATGTTGGCGAAATGCCATACCCCTCGGTCCAGACCATGTTCGATGGTTTGATGCCTCCCGGCATGCAGTGGTACTGGCGGGCCGACTTTTTCAACGATCTTGGACCCGAAGCACGGGCCGAGCATCTCAAATTCGGATCACGCATCCCTACACCGCTCTCCCAAATGCACCTGTATCCCATCAGTGGTGCGGCCTCGCGCGTCGGCAAGGACGAGACGCCCTGGGCGTACCGCGATGCGCTCTACACTGGCGTGATCGTCGGTGTGGACCCCGATCCCGCCAACGCGGATAAGATCACGGCCTGGTGCAAGGAGTACTACGACGCGTTGCACCCCCATTCGGCCGGTGGAGCCTATTCGAACTTCATGATGGACGAGGGAGAGGACCGCGTGAAAGCCAGCTTCAAGCACAACTACGATCGGTTGGCGAAGATCAAGGCCAAGTACGACCCCACGAACCTGTTCAGCGTGAACCAGAACATCAAACCAGCAATGAAGACCGTTATGGCCTGATCCGGGTGGATTCCTTTAGTTAACTGCGACGGATCCCCGGCACATGTGCCGGGGATCCGTCGTTCTTCACCTCGCATCCACTGCAATACGATGTGCGTGGAGCTACTTTGCGGTAATTCACTATACCATTCCTTAATGAAGCGCACTAAGCCCACGCCATTCCTTTCTATCACCTGTAACACCTGGCTACCTGATGCCCGTTCCATTAAATACACGCACACCGACCACGTATTTGCTTGAGACGCTGAGACCGGAACCGCGTTCATGCCATAACCGCCATTCTCACCACCCGAAGTCCAGGTAGAAGAGGCTCTGCTCCTCCCTCCACTTCAGGTACGTAGTGTACCTGCCAAAGCGCAGGTCCGTCACATCCACCCACCGGTCGCTCTCGCCATCGGGCGGCATGTCCACGCGCAGGCTAATGGTTGGTTCGGCAACACCCACACTGTCCTGGCGGTACAGTTCGAAGTATGTACCAGGCCCGCTCGCCGGGAAGCGCAGCAGGTGCCGTGCATAGTTCGGGTCGCGCATCACCGGGATGTACAAGGGGCCTTTACGCATGTCGTCACTCATCAGCGAGAACACATAGCGCGCCGTATCATAGTGCGACAGCACATCCGCGCGTTGCTCCATCCACAGGATATCGAAACGTTCGGTGAGCGCGCTGTTGTTCGGCTCATCCAGCAGGCTCAAGTTGTACCAACCCGCACGGAACGGCAGTAACACCGGTGGACGTGGCACGCCCACACGGGCCGTGCGTGCGAGCATCCGTTCCTCCATGTGGGTGTTGCCGGCGAGGTCCACGATCATGGTATCCGCGCCGCGCACCACGCGCAGCTTGTTGTCCGTGGTCATGTGGTCCCTGCGCACTTCCACTACTTGCATCGGCGCACCATGTACCAGCATCAGCGGCTTCAGCACCAGGGGCGCGCCCGCATAGTTCACCGGCGTGCGCGGGTCGGTGTAGCTCCACCACCGCCCGCGCGCCAGGTACTCCACCGCATAGGTCCCTTGCAGCGGTATCAGCACGCTGCTGTCCTCCACGAAAGCATAGGTGTAATGACCGGTGTAGGCGGTGTGCTGCCCCACCGCCTCGAGGGACAGCGAACACAAAAGGGTTATGACAAGAAGGCGCATCATGCTGCGGTACACCGAAGATGGGAAGAGGTTCTGGATGTGCCTTGAGCGATGAACGAATAAGCCCCGCGCTTGGTCGGGTATTCATTTTACTCGTTGCACGCGCGTTGCAGTCCGCGGAAACGCTTAGGCTGGTTTGCGGCAAACGCCCGTGTCACCGTTCATTGGACCACTCACGCTACTTTCGGCCATGCCCTTCCTCGAAGGTTTCGGATACGGCCTGGCCACGATGTTATTGATCGGGCCGGTCTTCTTCACGCTGCTGAAAGGAGCGCTGGACCATGGGACCCCGGGCGGTGTTGCCGTGGCGGTCGGTATCATCGCATCCGACCTGTTGATCGTGGGCATCTGCCTGAGCGGATTGGCAGCCGTGGTGGAGCACTGGCTCAGCGGGCCTTGGATAGCGGTGGTGGCAGGGGTCATGTTGCTGGCCATAGGCATACGCTACATCGCATGGCCCGTGGTATTCCTGGAACAAGCGGTGCGCGGTTCACGGAAGAGCATGGCCGGGCTGCTCGCGGCCGGCTTCCTGGTGAACTTCATCAACCCTTTCGTCTTTGCCATCTGGATCGCGGCGGTCCTGCATGCCACCCACGTGCACGGCACGGATGCTTATGCCTTTGCCCTCGGCATGCTCACGGGCATCTTCCTGACCGACCTGGGGAAGGCTGCCCTGGCTCCCCGCTTGCGTTCGGCACTCTCGCCTCATTTGCTCCGCCGCATGCATCTGGTCATCGGCAGCGCCATGGTGCTCTTCAGCATCCGCCTTTTCCTGCATGCCGCTGAGCGCTGGGGGTGAAAAAGCGACAGGGCCTACATTTGGGAACACACCAACACCACCCTCCCATGGAGATCAATTGGCTTGTACAGATCGGTGCCGCCCTGGTGCCCATGATCATTGGTTTCATCTGGTACCATCCCAAGGTGTTCGGCACAGCTTGGATGGATGCTGCCGGTATGACGGAGGACAAGGTGAAGAGCGGGAACATGGCCGTGATCTTCGGTGTCAGTTTCATCTTTGCGTTCCTCCTGTCCTTTGCCTACGGCGCCTTCGCCGATCACTGGAATGCTTTCCAGGCCTTCTTCCGATCCGTGCCGGAGCACGGCATGGGGATCGACCCGACCACTCCCTTCGGAAGCGAGTTGAAAGGTTACATCGATGCCTATGGCGAGCGCTACAGCTCCTGGACGCATGGCTTGGCGCATGGCACCATCATGTCCATCATGCTCATCCTGCCGATCATGGTGACCAACGCCCTCTTCGAACGAAAGGGCTTCAAGTACATCATCATCAATTGGGGCTATTGGGCCGTAACGCTGACCACCATGTTCATGGTAGTGGCACAGTTCGGGTAGGCAGAACGATCATTTCCTACTCACCCTTCAATCGCACCCACAGGTCGGCCATCAAGGCGTTGAAGCGCTGTCCGCTCATCGCTGGTGGTGGTATCAATTGCACCTGCAGCGCATCGCCGCCGCGTATCAGGCGGTAGGAGTATACAAATGGCTTGTCCGCGGAAGGTGCGCCGAGCTGCCCGAAACGGAGGTCGCAGAACACGAGGGTGTCGTTGTGCTGTTGGATGACGTAGTTGTCGTCGCAAAGGCGGATGAGGCGATGCACGTCCGGATGATCGGCCAGGTCGCCGAGCAGGTCATGGTTCTTCGGCACGCGCACCAGATCCACCTCGGGCTTTTCGTCCAGGATGGAATAGTAGCCCAGCGCATAGTCGTCCGCGCATTCCACGTTCGTCGTCCAGAGGAGGGCATTGAAAGGCGTCGGACGCGTGGAGCACGCGATGTAGTCGATGCCTTGCCGATGCAGCGATGCCGTGATGTGCGAATAAGCGATCCACTTGAAGCCCAACGTGAGGACCATGTATGCCGTGCTCATGCCCAGCCCGATGGCCGTGATCCAGCGCCGTTTCGGGTCGGTGCGCTTGAGGAAGAGCACGATGGAAAGACAGAAGAGAAAAGGTAGCGTGTAGGCCGGGTCCACGACGAAGATGTTGTTGTACGCCACCTTCAACGGCAGCGGCCAGAAGAGCTGCGTGCCCCACGTGGTGTGGCAATCCAGCAAGGGATGCGTGACAAGCGCCCACCAGAAGAGCCAGGACCATTCCTTCGCCGTGGCATCGTTCGCGTTGCGCACCTTCCAAAGGATGATGGCAATGATCACCAACGCGGCGATAGCGATGACCCAGCGGGCGGTGGTGGCTTCCGCACCGAAAAAAAAGACCAAGCCCACCAGCGCGGTGAACATGGCCAGCAGGGATGCCCGGTGCCGCGTAAGCCAATGGCCGAGCACGGGCGCCATGACCAAGCTGAAGAGGATGGAGTGTGTAACGCCCCGGTGTACCTCATTGGCGCGCAGATCATCGAAGAAGATCCGGCTCAGCACATCCAGGTCCGGTATGGTGCCGGCGATGGCGCCCCACAGAATGGCCTTGTTACCCACCTTGCGCCCCAGCACCAATTCACCCACGCCGGCGCCAAGGACGATCTGTGTGAGTGAATCCATCAGGCGGATGTTTTCCGGAAAGGCGAGCGCTGCTCGAACTCACCCGGCCGCACCGAAGCGAGGAAGGGACCGATAAGCTTGTTGGCCACACGGCTTCGGTGCTTCACGAGGAACACCATGGGTATGGGCAGCGCACCGATGTTGCTCTTCGCTTGTTCCGCAGTGCGGCCGAAAAGGATCCTGCGCATCTTCCTTTTCAAGGCGATCTCCGTAAGGTCCACCAACATGCGTTGGTAGATGCCGTGCGCCTCATTGTGCGCGTAGTCGATCCCCACGTACTGCACATCCAGGGTATCGCCCACCACAAAGGCGGCATGGAAACCGACGAGATCGCCGTTCAAATAGATCCCGCGGAACACGAGGCGGTCACCCAGCAATTCCTTCCATCGGGCATACACCTCCACACGCAGCCGGCCGAACAGGAAGGGCGAGCGCTCGAGCACTTGATCGAACAGAGCCTGCGCAACAGGTGCCTCCTGCCTGATGGCCTTCGTGTT
>JAHEFL010000201.1 GCA_024640205.1 Flavobacteriales bacterium
GTCGTTGCGGAAGCTGAGCCCTCGCTTGTAATTCTTCAACTCGTTCACCGCCATGCCGGATATCATGGCCGTTTCGTCATAGCCTGTACGAAGCCAGCTCAGGCGTGCCTCGGTGGTGAGCGAACGGGTGACGTAGCGTTTCTTGTTCGGAAGGAAATCACGAAAGGTGAGCTGAACGCCCGGGCGGGTGCTGTTCCATTGGACCGGGCCGTCGATGTTGCCCAGGTCACCGTAGAAATTCGTGACCCCGGTGGCGATGCCCACTTCGATGTTCCGCTGCGCGAGGAGCGCGAGGGATGCGATCAAGGCAGGAAATACGAGTAACGTTCGCATCATGGCGGGAGCTTTACACCGAAGGTACATACCAAAGACGCTCTTTGGTCCTCAGGTTGCCTTGGATGTTCGTGGACCGAAGATGGCCGAACCGACGCGCACGAGGGTGCTGCCTTCCGCGATGGCGAACCCCAGGTCGTCGCTCATGCCCATGCTCAAGGTGTCGAAAGCGGGGTCTTTGCGATCGGACTTCACAGCCTTGAAAATCCCGGCCAGCGTGGCGAACTCGGAGCGTATCAGTGCTTCATCATCGGTGAGCGTGGCCATGCCCATCAGGCCGCGGAGCCTCACGTGCGGCAAGCTTCCAGCGTCCCAATTACGGATCAATTCCCGCAGCCCGTCGATCTGCAGGCCATGCTTGGATTCTTCCCTGGCGATGTGCGCCTGTAGCAGGATATCGACCGTCCGACCGCAAGCCGCGGCCCGCTTCCCGATCTCACTCAGAAGCCGTTCGCTATCCACTGCATGCACCAGATGGACGAACGATGCGATCATCTTCACCTTGTTGGTCTGCAGGTGTCCGATGAAATGCCATTCGATATCCTTGGGCAGCTCCTGGTATTTCCGTTGCAGCTCCTGCGGGTAGTTCTCGCCAAAAGCGCGATGCCCGAGGTCGTACAAGGCCTGGATCTCCTCCACGGATCGCGTCTTGCTCACGGCCACCAGCGTGACATGCGCCGGGATCCGTGCACGGACCGCGTCGTAGCGTTCAGCGAGGGTTCCGGTTCCGTGGGCTTCTGGCATTCTTCGTTGCGGTGGAATCATCGCCGGAGCGCTTATACGTCCTCCAGCGAATACACGGTGAGCCCGCTGCGGAGCTTCGGTTCGATGTAGGTGCTCTTAGGGGGCATCGTGCCACCAGAGTCCGCCACGGCCTTCAATTCCGCAAAGCTCACCGGATGCAGGTGGAAGGCAACAGCGGCCGTCCCGCTGTCCACGATCTGATCCAGTTCCGATGTGCCGTGCGTGCCGGGCACGAAACCCACGGCGGGATCGGTGCGGAGATCATGTACGCCGAGCACCGGACCCAACACCAGTTCGCTGAGTCGTGCAGGATCCAAGCGCTGCTCGGGCGTGGCATTCCCGGGCAGGTGAGGGAGGCGCAGACCGCGCCAGCCGGAAACGGTCCTGACCGCCACCAGTCCTGGTTCCGTCCAAGGTGCGACCATGGGTGTGACATTGCCGATATGCCGCAGCGCATCGAGGAATTCAGCTTCGCTCAGACCGTTCAGCGTGGCCACGGTACGATCGAAGTTGAATATATAGAGCTGGCTACGTGGTACGATGTACGCCAGGCACCATGCGGCGGCATCCGTATCCGCAGCGGAACGCGACCCTGCCAGCCGGGCGCTGGAAGCCAGGCGGTGATGCCCATCCGCGATGTAGAGGTTCGGTATGGTGGCGAACGAATGCTGAAGACTGCTGATCATGCCTTTGTCCGTGATGGCCCACAGCCGGTGACGGACCCGGTCCGTGGTGCTGAAGTCGTAATCCGGTCGCGTGTTCAGGAGCGGGTCCAGCATGGCCTCCCAGGCAATGCCTTCAGGTGTGGCTAGCAATACGGGTTCCGCGTTGATGCCGGTCTCCTGCAAGTATTCCGCAAAAATATTCTCCCGTGCCGTCAGCGTTTGTTCGTGCACCTTGATACGTCCTTCCTGATATTCCGCTACACTGACACCGGCGATGATGCCCATGGAGCTATTGCCGCGGGACAGCTGCTCGTAGGCGTAGATGCAGGGTTCCGGGTCGCGCTCCACGATGCGTTCATCGCAGAAGCTTTTGAAGGCCATGCGCACACGGTGGAAGCGCTCATGGCGCGTGATATTGGCATCATTGCCCCCGGTGGGGTGGATGATGTGCAGGAAGGTCCAAGGATTGCCTCCGAGCTTTTCGGCCAGCTGTTCCGGGGTATAGAAAACGTAAGAGCGCGAGCCCACGAGGTGGGCTTTGTCCGGTGCCGGTCGCCAGGCACGGAAAGGGCGCAGGCTGATCATCCGTTCACTTGCACCGAGGACCGCCATGAAACGATCCTGTCCACAAGTTCCTCACCCACCCGGAATTGCGCTTCGGCCGTTGCTGCGCCGATATGCGGGCTCAGGCTCATATTGTCCTGCGCCAGCAGTTCGGGCCGCGGTGCGGGTTCTCCCACGAAAACGTCCAGGGCCGCCTTGGCTACGCGTCCTTCGTTCAAGGCCTTCAGCAGGGCATCCTCATCCACGCTACCACCGCGTGCAGTGTTCACGATCACCACACCCGGTTTCACCTGTTTCAGTTCCGCTTCCCCGATCACCGGTTGTCCGTCCTTCTGCGACGGTACGTGCATGGTAATGGCATCCGACTTCGCGAGTAGTTCGGCCATGGTCACCATTTTCACCGGGACACGGATGGTGTGCCCGGCCACTTCCATGGTAATCGCTTCCACCGTGGCATGGTTGTCCACATAGATCACCTTCATACCGGCACCGAGCGCATAACGCGCCACCCACTGACCAATGCGGCCGAAGCCTACCACGCCAAGCGTCTTTCCACGGACCTCGCTACCCTTTTCGTATTCCTTCTTCAATTCCTTGAAGCGGGTGTTCCCTTCGGCGGGCATCCGGCGGTTCGCCTTATGCAGATTCCGCATCATGCCGAAGAGGTGCGCCATCACCAGCTCCGCCACCGAAATGGACGATGCTGCCGGGGTGTTCACCACTTCGATGCCCTTGGTCTTTGCATGGGCCACATCGATGTTGTCCAATCCGACACCCCCGCGACCGATCAGCTTCAGGTCCGGACAGGCATCGATCAGCTCCTTCCGCACCTTCGTCGCGCTGCGCACGAGCAGGATGTCCACCTTTTCCTTGTTCAGGTAATCCTTGAGACCGTCCTGCGGGACCGCTTCCGTGGTCACCTTGAATCCTTCCTCCACCAAGGCAGCCTTGGCACTTTCGGCTATGCCGTCATTTGCGTGTACGCGCATGTTCTATCCGTTCTTCTTTGCGAATTCCTCCATGACCTCGGTCAACACCTTCACGCTATCGATCGGTAGGGCGTTGTACATGCTGGCGCGGTATCCTCCCACGCTGCGGTGTCCGCGGATACCGCTGATGCCAGCCTCCTTCCACAGCGCATCGAAGGCCGGCTCCAGGGCACTGTCCTTCAGGACGAATGTGGCATTCATCGCGGAACGGTCCTCCACGGCCGTTGTGCCTTCGAAGATCGGCAAGCGGTCGATGGTGCCATAGAGCAGTTCGGCCTTGGCTTGGTTGCGTTTCTCCGCTTCGGCTACGCCGCCAATGCTCTTCAACCATTCCAGTGTAAGCATGCTTACGTAGACCGCATATACCGGCGGCGTGTTGTACATGCTGTCCTTGGCCGCATGGTTCTTCAGGTCCATCATCGGGCTCAGCTTGCGGCCCGTGTGCCCCAGTTTTTCCGGGTCGAAGAGGTATACCGTGGCACCGGCAGGACCCATGTTCTTCTGGGCTCCTCCGTAGATCAGCGCGAAATCCGACACGTTCACAGGCCTGCTGAAGATGTCGCTGCTCATATCGCAGAGCATCGGCACCTTGGTCTTCGGGAAGGCTTTGTACTGCGTTCCGAAGATGGTGTTGTTGGTGGTGATGTGGAAGTAGTCCACATCGTCCGGGATAGCGAAGCCCTTCGGTATGTAGTTGAAATTCTTGTCCTCGCTGCTGGCGACCACGAGAGTCTCACCGGCCAGGCGGCCCTCTTTTACAGCGCGTGTGGCCCATTCGCCCGTGTTGGCATACGCCGACTTTCCGCCGGGCTTCTGGTAGTTCAAGGGCACCATGTGGAATCCCATGCTGGCGCCACCACCCAGGAACACGACCTCATAATGATCCGGTGCGCCGAGCAGTTCCTTCACCAGATCGCGCGCCTTGTTCATCACCTCCTCGATCGGCTTGCTGCGATGGCTCATCTCCAGGATGGACATGCCTGTGCCCTGGAAGTCCAGCACTGCCTGGGAAGCCTGCTCGAATACCTGTTGTGGCAGGATGCAGGGCCCTGCGCTGTAATTATGGACCTTGGGCTTGACGGCGGTGCTCATGGGAAATGGGGTCTTTTTCGGCGCCGCAAAGGTAGTGGGCTGCGCGGACCCGACTTACTCCACCAAGAACCGTTCGCTGCTGCGTCCTTCCGCGGTCACCAATTCCATGATGTGAAGTCCGGCGGTGCGACCTTTCAGATCGAAGGTCTCGATATGCCGAAAGCCTTTGCCGACGATATCCCGGGAAACCAGCAGCCTCCCTCCAGCATCCAATAACCGCAGGGTGGCGGAAGAGCCAGCAGGCAGT
>JAHEFL010000202.1 GCA_024640205.1 Flavobacteriales bacterium
ACGTCCGTAGCGTTCGCCACAGCGACGGTAAGGGGAGCGGGTTCCGTGATCGTAGCGGAGAGCGCGGTATCGCATCCAAGTGGGTCCGTTACGACCACGGTCCAGGTCCCAGGAGGCAGGCTGTTGGCCACGGGACCCTGTTGCCCCAGCGGGTCGTTCCACTGGTAGCTCAAGCCTGGCATGGCGGGCGTGTAGGAGATCATCCCGTTGTTCTGAACCGCACAGCTCGCATTGGTCGCCGTGAGGTTGGCCGTGAGGAAAACGTTGGAAAGTGCGATGTGCACGGTATCCGTAGCGGGTGGGCACGCGGTATTCCCGGTCGTGGTCAATACGAGGTCCACACCTCCTGCCAGTACCTCACCCATCGAAGGCATGTACTGGATGTTCGTTCCACTACCCAGAACGGTACCGGCACCTCCGGACCAGCTTCCTCCCGTGGCATTCTGCACGGTTCCCAACACATCGATGGGGCCAGCGTTGAGGCATCCTACGAGGTCGGGACCGGCATCGGCCATGTTCGGCAGGCCACCATTCACCAAGGTGATCTGGGCGGTAGCTGGTGCACAGCCGTTCGCATCGCCCACTGTTACGTCATAGGTGCCACTGGGAACCTGAATGGTCGCTGTTTGATCGCCCGTATTCCAGAGGTAGCTGTAAGGAGCTGTTCCTCCTGTGGCCACCACGGTCGCGCTTCCATCGCCATTTCCTGCGCAGCCTTCATCCACGCCGGTGATGCTCGCGATCGCAATCGCACCAGGTTGCCCTATGGCCACGTTCAGCGTCGTATCGCACCCGAAGCCGTCCGTGAGGACCACTTGATAACTGCCGGCCGGAAGACCGGTCGCGGTCGAAGTGCTTTGTGCGAGCGGGTCGTTCCACAGGAAGCTGATGCCCGTGTTCGAGCTGTTCACCGTAGCGCTTCCGTTCGATGTACCGTTGCAGAGCGCATCGGTACCCGTTACCGAAGCACCATTGAAGCTGTTCGGGAGGGCGATGTAGACGTCATCGCTGGCCGGCGGGCAGGAACCGTTCCCTGTTGTGGTCAAGGTCAGCGTGACGCCACCATTCTGGATATCGGTGGAAGTGGGGCTGTAAGTTGGAGCAAGTCCGCTGCCGGTGAACGTACCGCTGCCTCCGCTCCAGTTCCCGCCCGTGGCATTTTGTACGGCACCGGTGAGTGGGATGGGCAAGGTGGGATCGCAGGCGACCTGGTCCGGACCGGCATTCGCTGTATTCGCTGCCCCTCCCACGGGAATGACGACTTGGGCGGTCACAGGAGCACAGCCGTTGCTGTCGCTGATCGATACATCATAAGTGCCGCTGCTCGCAGGGATCGTAGCGGTCTGGTCCCCGGTGTTCCAGAGGTAGGTGTATGGTGCGGTACCGCCCGCAGCAACTACAGTAGCGTTACCCGTTCCATCACCAATGCAGCCTTCGCTCGTACCGGTGATGCTGGACACCGTGAGTTCGTCGGTTTCATCGATGGTGATGCTGAGTGTGGTATCGCAGCCACTGCCATCCGTCACGAGCACCGAGTAGGATCCAGCGACCAAACCCGTAGCCGAAGCAGTTGTTTGCCCTGCGGGATCGTCCCATACGTACGCCAGGCCAGTCGCAGCTACGTTCACTGTGGCGCTTCCTTGGGCGGTGCCAAAGCACGCGATATCCGTTCCACTGATCGTGGCTCCGGCAAAGCTGTTGGTCAAGGTGATCGTCACGTTGTCCACATCCGGCGGGCATGTGCCGGTACTGGTGGCCGTCAGGGCCAGGGTCACACTGCCGTTCAGGATCTCCGCTGGCGTAGGTGTGTAGGTCGCGTTCACCCCGGTCCCGGTGATGGTACCGTTGCCTCCGCTCCAAGCACCTTCCGTGGCGTTCTGTATCGTTCCTGTCAGCGGGATAGGCCCCCCGAAGCCACAAGCCTGGAAGTCCGGACCGGCATCCGCCTGGGGTGGTTGATCCCCCCCGACCAAGTTGATCTGGCCAGGTGAGGACTCGCATCCGTTGGTGTCCGTTACGGTTACGCTGAAGATGCCGCTGGTTACCTGGATGGTCTGTGTCTGTGCCCCGGTGTTCCAGAGGAAGTTGTAAGGCGGCGTTCCTCCCGTGACCTCCACAGTCGCGGAACCTGTGTTGTCACCATCGCATTGTTCGGCATTGCCGCTCATGTCCAGGATGATCACACTGGATGGCTCGGTGATCGATACGCTCAGGGTGGTGTCACAACCCTGTCCGTCGGTCACTTGTACGACATAGTCGCCAGCTGCTAAACCGGTCGCTGTCGCTGTGGTCTGGGCCAGCGGATCATTCCACAGGTAGCTCATGGTACCTCCGGTCACGCTGGCGGTCGCGGATCCTGTAGCGGTCCCGTTGCACAGGGCGTTCGTTGGGGTGACCGTGGCGCTTGAGAAGCTGTTGCCGAAATTGATCGTCATCACATCCGATCCAGCGGGACAGGGTCCGCTATTCGCGGTCGTCAAGGTCAATTGCACGCTGCCATTGGCAAGGTCCTGTGCCGATGGCGTGTAGGTGGGGTTCAGGCCGGTGCCGTTGAAGACACCCGTACCTCCGCTCCAGATCCCGTCCAGTGCGTTGGTCACCGATCCGCTCAGTTGGATGTCACCACCACCTGCGCAGGCGGATTGATCCGCACCTGCATCAGCGGTCGCATTCACCGCCGCAGTCCCGATCGTTCCCTCGATGGGTAGTGAGATACACCCGGCGCCGTCGTTGATCACCACGGAATAGGTCCCAGCTGGCGCATTGATACTCTGCTCGGTGCTTCCGTTGCTCCAGAGATAAGTGTATGGCGCGGTACCTTCGGTCACGTTCGCCGCAAGGCTTCCATTACCGGTGCAGCTGGCATCCACGGCATCGATCTCGCCGAAGAGCCCCGGCATCACCTGGACGGAATACACGTAGGTCTGGAAGGCATAGATCGGACAGGCGCCATCATTCACGTTCACGATGAAAGGGAAGAAGCCCTGGGTACCCTGCGCTGCTGTCCAGCACACGGTGCAGGTGATCGGATTCGTGCCGGTATAGCTGAAGGTGGCCCCGGGCAGGTTCTGCTGAACGTTGGTGAAGGCCGTCAGGATGTTCGCCGCGTTCGGATCCGATATGCTGAAATCGAAGCAGAAGGAGCCGGATTCGCAGACGCGTATTTCACGTGGACCGGTCTGTGTCGCAACCCCTGTCGTATTCCCCACGATCCCGGTCGCAGGGTCCGGAGGTATGTTGGTGCAGGGGTATGCGATGAACTGCATATCGCGCATCACGGACCCGGTGAGCACTCCGTTCACATAATGGTTCACCTGCACATTCACCACCCAGTTACCCAACTGGTTCAGCGTGAAGTTCACAAGTCCTGTCTGTGGGTTCAGCGTAAGGCCCGGAATGGGCACTGCACCGCTGTTTGGCGGTACGTACAAGAGCGGATTCCCGTTGAGGCCCATGGCTGAGATGAGCTGGTAGCTCACGGAATCAGCCTCCGGGTCGAACACACCGAAACTGTAGGAGATCGGTGCTCCCAGGCACACGTACGGAATGGCCGTGTTCGTGAACTGCGGCGAATCGTTGCAGGGAGCGGCGGCAGTATTCATCACGGCCCTGATGTAGGTCCGTTGTGCGGCCGGGTTCTGCAGGTTCACGATGGCCGCGTTCCGATAAATGTTCGTGTAACTAATCGTCCACGAATTGCAGGGTGGAAGGGTGATGATCCCCGTATAGATGTATTCCTGGATGCCGGGTAACGTACCACCGTTGCAGGTGCTGTTCGGCAGTTCGATGTCGCAGAGCTGGCTTACCTCTGTTCCACCCGGGGTGGTTACCACGAGGGTCGTATTACCACAGGGGCTCTGTACTTGAAGGGTGTAAGCCGGATCGACAGGAATGCCGAAGCAATCGCGGTAGATCTTCATCGTGATCCGATACTGGTTGGGTCCTATGCACTCCCAGTAGATCTCACCACCGGACATGTGCGAGGCACGAGCGGAGAGGCCCAGGAGGATCAGCAGTAGGGAAAGGGTCCAGCTACGGAGCATTGATGTTCAGAGGGAGATAAGTCCCCGTGCGCTTCCTACGCGAGTAGTTCGGCTCTGGTTACGATGAATGCCGGGTTGTGATCGATAGCGAACGGTAGCGAAGTGTCATGGGACACGCGGACCGCGGTGTTCGGAGGGAACGTCCTATCAGTGAAGGTTCCAGGGCTAACGCAGCAGCGTCATCTCACCCAGCTTCCGGGATTCCTTGCCATCCACGAAGCGGACCCAGATCTGGTAGACATACACGTCCTGCGGGCTCAACTGGCCGCGGTACCAGCCATCCCAGCCGATGTTGGGATCCTCGCTCTCGAAGATCAACTCACCCCAGCGATTGAAGACCCGCATCCGGAACTTGTCCACGAAGCGCAGGAAAGGATAGAACACATCATTGCTCAGGTCACCCGGTATCCAACCGCCACCGCTGCCGCCATTCGCGTTCGGGGTGAAGACGTTCGGCACCTCGATGTCGTAGATCGGGTTGATCACCACGTTCCGCACCACAGTATCCACGCAGCCATTGATATCCTGCACCCAGAGTTCCACCGGGTATGTCCCTACATCGCTGTACGTATGGAAAGGTGAGATC
>JAHEFL010000203.1:0-423 GCA_024640205.1 Flavobacteriales bacterium
CCAGGGGGGACGGACGGGTCACGCGCTTAGCGCTGTGGCCCGTTCGTCATTCACGCATCATCCGTTCCCTTGCACGCTCGGCATAGAATCCGCGCTCCGCAATGATCTTGTTATAGGCTTCAACGGCCTCTTCGTGCTCTCCTGACCGGTCCAGGGTCAAGGCAAGGTACCATTCGGACTCCTCGTCAAAGGTGTCGATGGGATGGAGCGCGCTTCGGCCCAGGAACTCACGGGCCCTCGAATACATGCCGAGGTTATAGCTGCAAAGACCTGCATAGAAAAGCGCATTGACATCCTTTGGGTACTGTGCCAAAAGGAAGCGCAGGTCCTCCAGGCAACCTTTGTGGTCGTTCCTTTTGAATTTCCTCAACGCCTCGGTAAAGTAGGGTACGTACTCGCTCAAGCGCTGTGGTTCCCGAGCGA
>JAHEFL010000203.1:433-4626 GCA_024640205.1 Flavobacteriales bacterium
TCCAGAACGGACTTCAGGGGATCCGGGCCGTACATCTCCTTCGGGTTTACGAGCTTGAGGTCGAATACGTACAGCAATTGACGTGAACTATTTCTGGTCCTAGCCGGCCGCTTGTCTGCTTCGGTACGAAGCGGATCCGGGTCGGTCGGTAGTGGATCCAACAGGTCGATCCCCGGTTCCCGTTCGATCATGGCATCCACGGTAGCGGTACGTGCATGCAATTCGTCGATGCCATGGCCTATCAGCAGGCTTTCCGGCTGCTCCACCGCCACCTCGATCTCAGATCGTTCCAATGGTGAGCGGGCTCCCATTGGATCCCCGGCATCCTCACGTGGGATGTTCGTGCCGGATACCTGGCTCACGGTCCGTGGCTCCGGGCGATGGCGTTCAACGTAGAACCAACTTCCAGCCAATATGGCCATGATCATGATCGTACCTGCGACCCACCATGCACCGCCATGGCCCGGGCCGATACCATCAGGGCGAAGCGCTTCAAGGGATGCCAGACCCTCCAATGCACCCGGTACGGAAAGACCCTCCAATGCCTCGCGAAGCAAAGGGTCTGCTTCCAAAGCGCGTTCAACACTATGCTGCTCATGAACAGGCATCTCTCCCCTGGAATAGGCAAGAAGCTGATCTCGCGACGGCGGGACGTGCGGAGTGAAGGGATGCTGCTCAGGTGTTCCGGTCGGCATGACGTTCGAGTATGAGACGCAGGTTCCTGCGTCCGTTCTGGAGATGACTGCGCACTTGTTCCACGGATGCTCCGGTGACCTCGGAGATCTCCTGGTAATTCCTGCGCTCGAGATGGAAAAGTGTGATGCACGTTCTCTGCCCGTCGTTCAACTCGGCAATGGCCTGCTCCAATTGCTGCAAAGAGGCCTCCAACAGACTGGCTTCCTCCTCAGAACCACCATCGTGTGTGACAGGGATCTCCTCCGGCAGGGAGGTCGATCGGCGGTCGGAACGCAATGCCATCAAACAGCGGTTGCGCATCACCGTATGGATCCATGGGCGGAACCGAAGGATGTCATGCTTTCGCAACAGCTCGGGAAGGATGGTGTACAGATCCACGACCATGTCCTTGCTCCGTTCCACATCCTTCATGTATTTCATGCATACCCCGAATAGTAGGTGGGAATAGCGGTCCCATAATTCACCGAGGACCGACGGGTCCCCGCCGCGCAATTGCGCAACCAGCTCCTCATCGGTCATTGGTGCTATGGCCTTCCGGCGCAGGAACATTCCCTTTTGTGCGTTCAGCGGATCCCCGCCTTGCGTTGCATGTAAAGATCGAAGTAGCTCTTGGATTCGATGGCGACCACGCCTCCCGTGACATCCCCGTAACGTGCCGGAAGTCCACCGGTGTAGATCGTGACGCTACTTATGGAAGAGGGTGGTACCCCGCTCAGACGTCCGGTCACTTTCACCCCATCCACGAAATAGGCCATGGAACCCGATCGTGATCCTCGGAAGTAAAGTTCATCCGTTCCTGGTGCCCGATAAATGTCCGGGGATAGGGTGGAGATCATGGCGATCGGGTTCTTACGCAAGGGGTTGTCCTCCAGTTGACTGGCCACGAAGGTGAGCTTGGAGGGCTCGGCCACATCGATCAAGGGAGGGGTCCAGAAGTAGGTCTCCACCTCGAACTCCGGAAGGTCCGTATTGCTGTTCATCACCTGCTCGGCAAGTCGTGTGATCTTGTCCGCAGTCACCTGCACGTTCATCGATTCCACTGGCACCATTCCCACATAGGAGAACCGCACGGTATACAATCCGGGGGCCAATGGCTTCAGCACGAAACGGCCATCTTCACTCGCCGTTGCGCCGATGAGGACATCCCCACGTTCGGCAGAGATCGTCGCCATGAAGAGTGGTGAACCCTCCTTGTCCAGCACCTTGCCATGGATCTCACCAGGGCCTTGGGCCAGAAGGGGGTTATTGAACAAAAATGAGGCTATCAGGACATGGAGCAAGGTTCTCATGGTAATTCGTTTCCATGAGGATGCATGAAAGGTGTCGATCGCACACGCTTTGCGCGGAAAAAATGGCTGGCGTGCCGCTCAAAGCTCCTCCGCCACCACCTCACGAACCCCCGGCACTTCGTGTTTAAGGAGGTTCTCAATGCCTTGCTTCAAGGTGACCATGCTGCTCGGACAGCCGCTGCAAGCGCCTCTAAGGGTGACTGTAACAAGCCCATCCTGGAACGAACGGAATGCGATGTGACCTCCGTCCCCTTCCACGGCGGGCCGGATGTAATCCTCCAGAACACGGATGATCTTCTCATCATCCGGTCCCTTTGCCTCTGCATGGGTGGAGGCTCGCTCATTGGCATCGGCCAATGCTTGAGCGGGGGCATCCTCGTACACGACACGTCCATCATCGTTCAGGTACTCCTGGATGTACTCGCGCAGCTCCAATTGGACCAGATCCCAGGTCACGGCCTCGTTCTTGGTCACGGTGATGAAGTTGCTGGAAACAAATACACTGGTCACGAACGGAAGGTTGAAGACATGTTCGGCCAAGGGTGAAACACCGGTGGGCTCATCCGGACCTCTGAATTCCAGCAAGCGTCCATCCTGAACCAGCAAGCGACTGCTCACGAAGCGCATGGTCGCAGGGTTCGGCGTCGCTTCGGCATAGACCGAGATGGGAGGGCGCTTGACGGGCTGGCTCATGGCACAAAGGTAGGACGGTGCCTGATCGGCTTCCCAAGAAGCAGGTGGCGAACGGGTCGACAGCAGCGCATGGCGGGGTTTATCTTTGTCCTTGATGCGCCGGATGCTACATCGTCATCGTTGGATCAACCTGCTTGTAAGCGGATTGCTTCTGTTCGCGACCAGCGGAATGGCCTTGACCCGCATGACCTGTCTCATCAGTGGGCACACGGTGATGAGCGTCGGAGCTGTGGAGGATTGTTGCCCGGATGTGCCCGGGGATGGCCGGGCCGGCCTGCGTGCTGAATGCTGTGCGCTTTCCGAAGCCCTTGGTGCCGATGCGGTCGGAGTGGTGACGGAGTTACTGGTTCTCGATGGTTTGGACTGGAACTCCATGGAGGATCGTCATTCCATGGCATTCTGGCCCGAGGAATGCATCGATACATTCCGGTTCGAGAGCCGACCACCGCCCGTAAATACGACCGATCGCCTGGCGATCCTGGATCGGTATCTTATTTAGTTCCCGTCTTTTTCACCGCTCTACGAGCGGTCGGGGGTGCTGACCCCCTTGTCAGAAGTATTCACGACAGAAAAAGACAGGTCATGTGCATTCGAAATGTTTTAGTGCTGTTCCTAGCTGCCTGGTCCGCTTCCCTGTCCGCACAGGGGACGGATCGTATCACGGGTATGGTATCCACCGAAGGTGAGCGCGGTGCAGTTGCGCTGCCGGGAGCCAATGTCATTTGGTCAGGTACACTGGTGGGTACCACGACCGGTACGGACGGGCGTTTCTCTCTGCCATTCCCAGAGCAATGGCCCGCAACTCTTCAGGTGAGTTATGTTGGTTATCGCAGTGATTCATTGCTTGTAGAAGCTCCGCCGAATAGATCATTACGGTTCACCTTGAGCCCATCAGTGGATCTACCTGCCGTGGAGGTGGTGGAGAAACGTAGCACGGTGCAATTGGATGGTCGCACGGTGATCAGTACGGAGATCATCGGACAAGGGGAACTGAAACGCGCCGCATGTTGCGACCTGAGCGAGAGTTTCGAGACGAATGCGACCGTTGACGTGAGCTTCAATGATGCTGTCAGCGGCACCAAGACCATACGCATGTTGGGGCTGGATGGGAAGTATGCCCAGCTGAGTGTGGAGAACATTCCATTTGTTCGAGGGCTCTCCACCTCCTCCGGCTTGATGCTGATCCCTGGACCATGGATCAATGAGATCAACCTGAGCAAGGGCATCGGTACCGCTGTGAACGGCCCGAACGCCATGACGGGGCAAATCGACCTCTGTCTGCTGCAACCCGCAGCGGAAGGGCCTTTGTATGTGAACTTGTACGGGAACAGCCAGGGACGCGCGGAGGCCAATATTCACAGCGCGCAACGGACCGGTGCGTCAAGCAATAACCTATTGATGGTGCATGGGAATTGGTTCGATACCGAGATGGACCAGAACAACGATGGTTTCATGGATATGCCTTTGAGTCAGCGCATCAATGTCATGGACCGATGGATGTTCCGGAACGAGAAC
>JAHEFL010000204.1 GCA_024640205.1 Flavobacteriales bacterium
ACTGGAGGCGATCGTTTTCAGCATGGAAGTGGTTTCGGCCGCATCCCCCTGAGATCCAATAAGTAGTCCGGCATGCCTTCGTCCTTTATCAACCGGGCAGCGGAGTGATGTTCACAAGTCACTGCCAGCGCACCCTGGCACATCGTGTACTTTTCGGCAAGCACAAGGTGTCTCGACATGGACTTTGCACACATCCGCAACTACACGAACAAGCATTGTCGCTTCAAGCTTCGGTCGGGTAAAGAGGTGTTCGGAGTGATCTGGGAAGTTGAAACCGCCGAACAGCGACAGGAAGGCGTCACTCAAGGAGGGGTCATTAAACGCCTCTATTTCGCGAGCATCAGGGATTATGAGCGTTTCAAGGACGAGGGGACCCCGGTGCATGTCATTCCAATGACCCCCGACGAGATCGTGCTAGCCGAGAGCATCGCGAGTTGACCGATGTTGTCCGTGCCATGCTACCATAAGTAGCTGGCGAACACTATTTCACGGGCCCAGCACCGCCCGCCTGCCAGATCAAAAAGGCATAGTCCAACGCGATCTCCTTCAACCTTTCAAAGCGCCCTGAAGCGCCGCCATGACCCGCATCCATGTTGGTGTACATGACGATCGGGGTGTCTGAGCGCTGATGCTCGCGCAAGCGTTGAACCCATTTCGCAGGCTCCCAATACTGGACCTGGCTATCGTGAAGTCCCGTGGTGACGAGCATGGCGGGATACTCGGCCTCCTTCACGTTATCGTAAGGCGAATAGCTCAGCATCCGGTCATAGGCTTCCTTCTCCTTGGGGTCGCCCCATTCGTCGAACTCACCTGTGGTCAGCGGTATGCTTTCATCCATCATGGTGGTCACCACATCCACGAACGGAACCTCGGCCACGGCAGCTTTCCATAGCTCAGGACGCATGTTCACGACAGCTCCCACCAACAAGCCGCCTGCGCTTCCGCCCATGCAGAACAGGCGTGAAGGATCGGCATAGCGCTCCTTCAATAAGGCCTCTGCACAGTCTATGAAATCATGGAACGTGTTCACCTTGTGTTCCATTTTCCCATTGTCGTACCACGCCCTCCCCAATTCCTCGCCTCCCCTGATGTGTGCGATCGCGAATACGAAGCCTCTATCCAACAGGCTCAGTCGTGCACTGCTGAACCCGGGGTCAATGCTGTGTCCATAGCTCCCATAACCGTACAGTAGCAAGGGTGCGCTCCCGTCGATGGGTGTGTCCTTCCGGTACACGATGCTTACCGGCACCTTCGCGCCATCCCTTGCCGGGGCCCAAATGCGCTCGCTCAAATAGTTCGTCGGGCTGAAATCGCCAAGCACATCCTGTTGCTTCAGGAGCTTGTCGTCATGCTCCAAGTTCAGGTCGTGTTCGAACACACTGTTCGGTGTGGTGAGTGAGGTGTAGCCATAGCGGACGGTTCGCGTATCCCATTCCGGATTGGTGCCCATATAGGCCATGTAGGCAGGATCGTTGAACTCGATCTCATGTTCTTGACCATCGCTGATCCGGCGTATCCGCAGATGCGCCAAACCCTCCCTTCGCTCACTGAATACCAGGTGATCCTTGAACACATCGACATCCTCCAGCAGGACGTCCTCGCGATGTGGGATCACTTCCTTCCAATTGCGCTTGTCCTTGGTCCGTCCTTCCTCACACTCCATCAGCCGGAAATTCTGCGCCTTCCAGTTCGTGATGATGTACCATTTTCCAGGAGCAGCTCCATCGCCAGGAACGAATACCGGTGTATGCTCATGGTCCTCCTCCCTGGGAAGGAACACCCGGAATTCCCCCATCGGGTCTTCCACCGACAAGTGCAGGTATTCGCTGATCAAAGTGCTCTCGGTGGCGATCATCACCTTGCGGTCGGTATGCCCGCGATAGACGTCGCAATGAAAAGCCGGGTCCTTCTCCTCAAAAACGACCTCATCCTTTGCCGGGTCCGTACCAAGCACATGGCGATAGATCCGGTAGCTCCGTAACGTGTGGTCCTTTCTCGGATAGAAAACTGTCCGGTCGTCCGCCCAGGCACAGCCTCCACCTGTGTTCGTGATGATGTCCGGCAGATCGACCCCTGTGGCAAGATCTCGGAACCGGATCTCATACTGCCTTCTGCCTATCCGGTCAATGCTGTAGGCCACGATCCCGTTACCAGGGCTCACCTCATGGTCTCCTAGGTCGAAATAGGAACTGCCCTCAGCCAGTTCGTTCTCGTTCAGAAAATCCACTTCTTCGGCCCCTTCCTCGTTCTTGCGCCTGACATGGACCGCATATTCCTTCCCCTCCTCGAAACGGTGGTGGTACCAGTATCCATTCTCCTTGTACGGTACGCTCAGGTCCGTTTCCTTGATGCGCGAACGCATCTCCTTGAACAGGGAATCGCGCAGGTCTTTCACCGGGGCGAGCACTACTTCCGTGTAGGCGTTCTCCGAATTCAAATGATCGATGACCTCCTTGGTATGCGCATCTGGTGGATCCTCCGAGCGCTGCTCTTCGCTCAGGCGCATCCAGTAATACTCATCCACGCGCTCATGTCCATGTGCTTGCAATACGTGTGGTTTTTTGACAGCAACAGGAGGCTTGGTCAGAAGGATGTCTTGCATGAATGCGTTGGCGTTTACATGGGCCGTCGGGAACATCGCGGCCAACAATAAGAATAAGAGCGGTCGGGACATGGATCGGTGGCCGAAAGTACGCGCTGAACCCTTGTTACCTGAGAAGCTGATGAAGGATGGCGGGGGATCGCATTTCACCGAATCCCTCCACGTGCAACTGGTAATACAAGAGGAGGTGATCCAAGAGCTCCTGGCGATCCTGGGCAGCTACTTTGACGCGGTTCAACTCCTGTATACCGAGCTCCATGATCGATACCAGCGCCATGCTCAGTGAGGGTCTCATCGTGTGCCCGTGCTGGGCCGCACCGGCCACGAAATGTCCTTCCTTCAGGTCGAAGCGATCCTCGCCCTGTTCAGGTGCAGCAGGGAAAAAGCCGAGATGGGCCGAAAGCTGGACGAGGAATACGATCGGGTAACAGGACAGATCCCGGTCATTGTCCATGACCTCCAGCGCCTCATGGAGGAAGCGGTCCAGTTCCCCGTCACATGATCCCGTTCGTAGCACCTTGTACAAAACCTCTTGGACGAACAGCGCCAGGGTCGCCCGGACAGGGTCATGCGGGACGTTCACGTATGGTCTCTCCACACGGAGTTCGCGCACCACCTGCAACTCGCGATCAGGGATCTCCCGAAATACCAGCTCCAGCCTGTTAAGCGCCTGAAGCGACGCATCCGAAACGCCGTTCCTTTTCCCGATCCTTACCAGGAACGAACAGGCTCCATGCAGGCTGGTCCAGGTCTTCAATACACGCGAATGATCGCCGTGCTTCACGCTCTTGAGAACGATGGCGCGCGTGGTCTGTAGCATGCTTCGAACGTCGTACCCGGGAGGCCCACTAGCGCCGTGCGATCAACGCACAACGAGGACTTTCGTGTTGCACTTGCTGCTACCGAAACGGTCTGTGGCCAGGATCAAATACACACCGGTGGTAATGGAGTTGCCTGCCATATCCGTCCCTGGCCAGATGGCCTGTCCACCCAACGAGGTCGTACGGTAGACGAGGTTACCAGCAATATCCGTGATCTTCACTTCGCTTTCCCGCACCAGGCCGGTGATCGCAATGGGGCCTGAGTATCCTGCCTTCACCGGGTTCGGGAAAACCGAGGCGCATGCGTTCTCATTCTCACCCCCGGTGGCATCGCTGCGATAGCTGATGATCCCGGCATCCGTACCAAAGAACACCTCGCCGGTGATCTCATCGATGGCAATGGTGAAAATGGTGTTGCTCGGCAAGGGGCTGTTCTCAACGGTGAAGTGGTGGATCTGGGTACGACCATCCGCCGACAAAAGGAAGACCCCACTGGTCTCGGTGCCGATCCATTTGCGGTTCGCCCCGTCTATCTTGATCACACTTACCGCCTCTGTTTCCAGAAGTATCTGCACGTTACCGTCCTGTTCGATGAGGATCTGTTGGGCGTCAAAGTCGCCATCGCTGAAGATCGCTTCCGGGGAGTAGAACACGGCCACACCCTTGTTGGTCCCCACCCATACCTGAAGGTCGAGGTCCTCGGCCACTGCGAATACGTCGTTGGAAGGAAGACCGCCTGTGCCGGGCTGGTTGTTCAACACTTTATACTGGTCATCTCCGGTATCCTCGATCGTGCCGCCATCATTGAAGACCAGCAACCCGCTTGTTCTGGGTCGCACGATCCATTTATAACCGTTGGAAGCGACCACGATATCGGACATTAATTGGTTGCCATTGAGCACCGAACCCGGATTGAAGGCGTTCCAGTCGCCATTCTTCTTTCGCACCACGATCGGAGCGTTCGTATTCCCATTGGTCATCCACAGATTCCCCTCGCGGTCGTAGTCCAGACCGGCAACATTCACCTTGTTGGGCGGACCGTTGATCTCGTTCTGAAGGATGGAGTTCTGTGCATTGTACAGGGCGATGGGTTCCCTACCCCGGAACTCCAGCAAGCCATCATCCCAGCTACCCGCCCAAGCATGGTCAGGGTCGTTAGGGTCCACCACCACGGCCATGATGTCCGTAAGTGC
>JAHEFL010000205.1 GCA_024640205.1 Flavobacteriales bacterium
CGCAGTGACCAGGTCGATCACCAGCAACGGCGGATCGACGAGGTCGAAGATGTAGGTCGTATCACATCCCGCGAAGTCCGCGACGAGTACGCTCCATTGTCCAGCGCATAGGTCCGACACATTGTTGGTTCCTTGACCCACCGGGGGTTCCGGTGTCCAGAGGTAGGTGTATGGTGCGGTACCTCCTTGCGGCGTCACCGTGATCGATGCATCACACACGCCGTTACATGTTGGTGGGGATACCACCGGATCCAAGGTTAGTTCAGTGGGTTCAATAATGAGCGCACCGATAGTGATGGAACATCCATCCGCATCCGTAATGGTCACATCCCAGGTCCCGGCGCATAATCCTTCGGCCATCGGGGTGCCTTGGCCCACGGGAGGTTCAGGGTCCCAGAAATACACGTATGGTTCGGCACCACCGCTCGGTCCAACCGTTGCGGTACCGTCACACACCCCGTTACAGGACACCGGTGTGGTGCTCAAATTGGGCTGTATGGGATCCGGCTCGTTCACATAGGCCGTGTCCACGGTGATGCAACCGGTGGCATTGGTCACCAACACCAGGTACATCCCCGCACAGAGGTCGCTCACGGTGTTGCCGTTCTCGTTCAGATCGTTGGCCATGGCATCGAACCATGCGATCGTGCATGGTGGATCCGAGCAGGTCACATCAACCGATACACTGCCGTCGCAACCACCAAAGCAGGTGGTCATGCCATCTGTCGTCGTGGTCTCCTCTCCCTCCACATCGGTCACGGGGACCACGATGGAAGCAGTACATCCCTGCCCATCCGTTACTTCCACCAAATACAGCCCGGAGCAGAGGTCCAACAGATCCTCCCCTGTACCGTAGATCTGACCGCCTTGCGTCCAAAGGATCTGATAGTTGAGCGTGCCTCCACTGATCGCAACGGACGCAGTGCCGTTGCATATGCCGCACTCGCTCTGCGTGCTGCTACCCATCAAGACCAGCGGATCGGGCTCACCTACCGTGATCGACTGTGTGATCGAACAACCGTTCGCATCTGTCACGGTCACATCATAGTCCCCAGCACAGAGATCGGTGGCCATGTTCGTTCCCTGGCCGCCACCCGGCATCGGAACCCAATCGAATGAATAAGGCGCTACACCACCTTGGGCGTTCACTGTGATACTGCCTGAACACGATCCGTTGCAAGGAGTATCGGTCACAATTTCAAGGAGCGAGAGAGGTTGCGGCTCGAGGATGAGGACCGTGATCGTGGTATCGCAATTCGCTGCGTCATTGATCAGGACCGAATAGATCCCTGCACAAAGACCCGTGGCCATCGGTGTTCCCTGCCCACCTCCAGGAGGCGGATCCCATACGTACTGGTAGGGAGCCACTCCACCGGTGGGGCCGACAGTGGCCGTTCCATCGCATGCACCGGAACAGGTGACCGGATCGCTGCTCAGGTTGGGTGTGATGGAAACGCCAGGGGTCACGGAAGCCGTGGCAAAGCTCACGCAGCCATCCGCATTCGTCACCTGCACCGTGTAGTCCCCGACACAGAGATCGGAGATCGAAACAACGTTCTGTGCGATCACAGTGCCTGAGGCATCCGTCCATTGCAACGTGCAGGGTGGCGCGGAACAATTGAGGTCGACACTTACCACACCATCGCAATCCGTTGCGCAGGTGACCTGCCCATCTTGTGGCGTGAGTACCTCAGCGTTCGCATCCGAAACTTGAACGATCAGATCCATCGAACAACCGTTCGCGTCCGTCACATTGAGATTGTACTGTCCACTGCACAGGTCCGTGGCATCCGCGTCCACACTGATGACCGATGCACCCAATGACCATGTGTATACGAATGGCGCAGTACCACCGACCACACTGGCGCTCGCTGTTCCATTGCACACAAGGCAATTGCTCGGCGTTGTAGTGGCCGAAACTTCCAGCTCGATCGGTTCGGTGATCGTGCGATCCAACGTCACGGAGCAGCCGCTCGCATCGGTCACGGTCACGCTCCAATCACCGGGACACAAGCCGCTCGCCATGTTGGTTCCCTGGCCTGCAGGAGGCAAGGGCGACCAGAAATAAGAGTAAGGCGCCGTACCACCGGACGGCGTGATGGAGACGCTGCCATCACATTCCCCGGCACAACTCACGTTGCTCACCAGGTCGTCCAGGATCAAGGTATCAGGCTCAAGGATGAGGACCGTGAAGGTCTCCGTGCATCCGGGATCATACCCGATCTCGATGGAATAGACCCCGGCACAAAGCCCTGTCGCGAACGGCGTTCCCTGGCCGCCACCCGGAGCTGGGTCCCATGTGAACGTGTAGGGCGGCGCGGCACCACCGACCCCGATCGTGGCGGTTCCAGTGCATTCCCCGGCACATTGGATCGGCGTACTGCTGATCAGGGGAACAAGACCCGGAGGCTCCGTAACACTAGTTGTCGCTATGGAAATGCACCCTAGCGCATTGGTAACGGTAACCAGGTAATCGCCCGGACATAGGTCGCTTACGGAAGTTCCCGACTCACCCAGATCGACCCCGGCGCTATCTGCCCAAGCGATGGTGCAAGGTGGTTCACTGCAGGTGAATGAAACGCCTACTGTACCGTCACAAACCCCAGGACACGATGTCGTTCCAGGCAGCATTGTCAGCACCTCTCCATCCTGGTCCGTGATGGGCACCGTTAGCTGTGCCATGCATCCGTTCCCATCGGTAACGTTCACGAAATAGATCCCGGCGCAGAGTCCGGAGACGTTATCCCCGAAACCGACCGAATTACCGAACGCATCGGTCCAGAGCACCAGGAAGAAGGGCGTGCCTCCCGACAACAACAGCTGGGCACCTCCGGAGCATACCTGGCATTCGCTCGGTGTGGTCGTGACCGATAGGTCAAGTGGTGCGGGTTCGGTGACCGTGTATGTAAAGGTGGTGTCGCAGCCCGAGCCATCCGTTACCGTTACGCTCCAATCACCCGCACACAGTTCACTCACCGCATTGGTCCCTTGCCCCACCGGTGGTGCTGGCGACCAGTTGTATGCGTATGGTGCGACACCGCCCGAAACGTTCACGGTGATGCTTCCATCACAATCTCCTCCACAGAGCGGACTTTCAATGGTCGCGTCACCCGCAAGGGAGTCTGGAGCGAGGATGAGGACGGGAGCAACGATGAAGCATCCGTTCACATCCGTAATAGTCACCTCCACAGGACCGGCACAGAACCCAGTAGCCATGGGCGTACCCTGTCCGACGGCGGGTTCCGGGGACCAGGAATAGGTGTACGGTGCAGTACCTCCTGTGGGACCTACGGTCGCCGATCCATCGCAAGAGGTCGCACAGCTCGCAGGGGTGCTGCTGCTGTTCGGCAGGATCTCCTGGAAGGGATCAACGGTGAAGGCCAGAGTGGAATCACACCCGTTCGCATCCGTGAAGGTCACGGTGTAGGGAGTGCCCGCGCACAGTCCGGTTGCGTTCGGAGTACCCTGTCCACCCCCTGGTTCCGGCTGCCAAAGAATGGCGATCGGAGCAACTCCACCGGAAACAGTTACGGTCGCGCTGCCGGTGCACGATCCGGAACAGCTCTCCGGCAAAACACCAAGCGCGATGTTGAACGGAGGCGGAGTATTGATCTGGAACGTGATCGTCGTATCGCAATTCAAAGCATCAGAAACAGTGACTTGCCATAAGCCCGCACACAAACCACTCGCGATCGCAGTGCCCTGTCCCACTGGAGGTGCAGGGAACCATACATAGTTGAATGGCGGGGCTCCAACTGAAACGTTCACCTCTGCAGAGCCTCCACATTCGCCGGCACAAGGCCCACCCGCACTCAACAGATCCACGATCAAGCCCTGTTTCGGCAGGATGGTGAAAACAACCGTCGTATCACAGCCTGCAGCATCACTGATGGTAACGGACCAATCCCCGGGACATAAGCCGGAAGCATCCGGGGTTCCCTGCCCGACCGGCGGCACCGGAGACCACAAGTAGGAGTACGGCGCCGTTCCGTTGATCGGGCTGACCGAGGCGGTTCCATTGCACGGTCCGTCGCAATCCTCGTCCGTGCTCACACCGTTAGCTTCGATCGGCAAGGGTTCGCCGATCGTAACGACAAGGAAGGTGTCGCAAGCTGCAGCGTCGCTGATCTGCAACAACCAATCGCCGGCACATAGTCCGGATACGTTCGCAGTGCCTTGTCCTATTGGCGGTGCGGGCGTCCAAACGAAGGTGTAGGGGGCCACGCCTCCGGTCGTAATTACACTGATCGCTCCATCGCACAGCCCCGTGCAGCTCGCGTCCGTGACGGTCGGAACAGCGGAGATCTCAGAAGGAGAAACAATGAGGAATTGGATGGTCGTATCGCAACCCGCGGCATCGGTCACCGTCAGGTCATGGAAGCCCGGACACAGGCCCGTGGCCACGTTCGTCCCTTGCCCACCACCCGGTGCCGGGGACCAGAGATAGGTGTATGGCCCAACACCACCGCTCGGCGTGGCCGTGGCGGTACCAGCGCAGGAATTGTCGCATCCCGCCTCGGTCAATACCAGGTCGACCGTGATCGGAAAGGCATCCTGTATGGTGAAATTGATCGTGGTATCACAACCCAA
>JAHEFL010000206.1 GCA_024640205.1 Flavobacteriales bacterium
GCCGAATGGCGATGCCGCCAATCCAGTGTGTCGGCTTCGATGATCGGCTTGGACTGAGCGTCTTCCTGAGCAGCCATCGGATCATTCGAACCACCGGCGACCTGAGGGAACACCGATAACATGCTCAGTAGGCAGGTGAACAGGAATATGGGACGGAGGGCCGACACGGTGCAAAGATCGCAAGGAAGGACCGTGCCGCTTTTTCGGACAGTATGGTCGACGGTCAGCCCAAGCTTGCCACTATGCGCTGCAGTTCCTCCTCACTCTTGAACGCGATCTCGATGCGTCCCTTGCCTTCGGGGTTCTGCTTCACCACGACTTTGCTACCGAAGCGCTCGCCGAGCTGTTTGCTCAATTCCTTGTTCGGCCTGGCGTTGCTGGTGTTCCGACCACCTTTGGCTTTCGCGCTCCGGGCAAGGTCCTCTACCTGCCGCACGCTCAGCTGACTTTCGATGATCCGGTTGAACAACTCCACCTGGCGCAGAGGGTCGCTGATCGCGATCAATGCACGCGCGTGTCCCATGCCGATGCTCTTCTGTCGAAGACCCAATTGGATCTCCGGCGGGAGGCGCAACAGGCGCAGGTAGTTGGTCACTGTCGTGCGATCCTTGCCCACCTTCTCGCTCAGCTGCTCCTGGGTCAATTGCACTTCGTCGATCAGGCGCTGGAAGCTGATGGCCACCTCCACGGCATCGAGCTCCTCCCGCTGGATGTTCTCCACCAGCGCCATTTCCAGCATGGCCTCGTCGTTCGCGATGCGGACGTATGCGGGTATTTCCACCAATCCCGCCAACTGCGCGGCCCGGTAGCGTCGCTCCCCGCTGATGAGCTGGTAGCGGTCGTAACCCAGTTTGCGCAAGGTCACGGGCTGGATGATCCCCAGTTCGCGAACGCTTTGCGCCAGTTCGGCCAATGCCTCGTCGCTGAACTGCGTCCGGGGCTGGAAGGGGTTGGGTTCAATGAATTTGAGCGGCATCATCGAAACACCACCCGGTGTGCGCGGCTGCACATGGCCCACCTCGCTGCGCGTGGTGATATCCGTGGTCGGATCGTCAAGCAGAGCGCTCAGACCGCGTCCCAGTCCTTTCTTTTTCATAGTTCCTCTTCGATGGGGATGGTCCGGGCACTGTCAGGGATGCGCGTCATGCTGTTGCGTTGCAGGATCTCCCGTGCCAGGTTCAGGTAGTTCACGGCACCTTTGCTACTGGCGTCGTGCATGATGATGGTCTGTCCATGGCTCGGAGCTTCACCCAGCGCCACGTTGCGATGGATCACGGTGTCGAACACGAGCTGCTGGAAATGCGTCTTCACTTCCTCCACCACCTGGTTGGCAAGGCGTAAGCGGCTGTCATACATCGTCAGAAGCATCCCTTCGATGGCCAGTGCTGGATTCAATCGTTGCTGCACGATCTTGATGGTGTTCAAGAGTTTCCCAAGACCCTCCAAGGCGAAATATTCGCATTGCACCGGAATGATCACGCTATCCGCTGCAGTGAGGCTGTTCACCGTGACCAGACCCAGAGAGGGGGAACAATCGATCACGATGAAGTCGTACAGCTCGCGGAGAGGTTCCAGCACGCGCTTCATCTGGTGCTCGCGATCGGGCATGTCGATCATTTCGATCTCCGCTCCGACCAGATCGATGTGACCGGGCAACAGGTCCAGATTGGGGTTGTCGGTACCCACGATCACTTCGGTGGCCGGGGTATCATTGATGATGCACTCGTAAATGCTCCCCTTCATATCGCGCGGGTCGAAGCCCGTTCCGCTGGTGGCGTTCGCCTGGGGGTCGGCATCCACCAACAGGGTACGGCGCTCCAGCACACCCAGGCTGGCGGCCAGATTGATGGCGGTGGTGGTCTTACCCACGCCGCCCTTCTGGTTCACAATGGAGATGATCTTCGACATGCTCGTTGGTTCGTTAGGTGGTTGCTGGCGTTAGGTTCAGAGTTCAATGGTGCTCCCGATCGCGGGTAGTAACAATTCGATGCCATCCTTCTTGAATGCCTCTTGTGCTGCGACCTTGTCAATGGCGATGGGAGGGAAGGTGTCGTAATGCATTCCGATCACCTTCTTCACACCCATCACTTGGGCGGCCAGCACGGCATCCTTCACGCCCATGGTGAAATGATCCCCAATGGGCAGGAAAGCGAATTTGAGTTGGTGACGTTCCAACAGGCGCATGTCCATGGTCACCGCCGTATCTCCTGCATGGTGGAATGCTCCTTCGGGGCCTTCCACGACGAAACCACCCGGATTCCCACCATAGCTGCCGTCCGGCAATTCACTGCTGTGAAGAGCCACGACATACTTCAGTCGGAACTCACCGAAGGCAGTGGATCCTCCAAGGTTCATGCCTACGGTCTTTTCGACCCCCTTCCTTCCGTACCAGGTCGCGATCTCGAAATTGCTCAAGAGCGTGGCGCCGGTCCGCTTGAGAATGGCCTCGGCGTCCATCACGTGATCGTTGTGCCCGTGTGAAATAAGGACGAGATCTGCGGGAATGGTATCGACCTTGATGCTCTTGGCAAGCGGATTCCCGGTCACGAACGAATCGAATAGGATCGACCTGCCAGCGCTGCTAACGCCGAAGCACGAATGGCCATAGTTTGTGATCCGCATCGCGAAAGGCCGGAAGTAAGCGTTGGGTCAACGTTTATCCGACCGGGGCAAAGTACCGGCATTGGAGGGCCTCATTACTGTGGAAAACCAAAGTAGTTTTGAACAGCACCTATGCCCGTTATGCGCGAAGATCCGTTGGAACGGTTCAAAACCTGGTGGACAACGCTACGAGTAAATGGTGCTGATCAGCAACCTGGTCGCATCCCGATAGGTGGAAAAAAGGAAGCAATGAAGGCTCAGCTGTCCTTGTCTCCCAAGTCCTCGAACTTCACATCCGTGAAGGGGGATGGTGGGCCAAGGTCCTCCTTGGGCGCCTCTTCGGGTTCGGACCGATGCGGTTCGGGACCGGCAAAGTCCCCTGAGGAGCGCAGTCGATCGATCTCGTCATAGGCATCGCGCAGGCCATCGATGAATTTCTCGAAATCCTCCTTGTACAGGAAGATCTTGTGCTTGTCGTAATGCGCAGTACCGTCCGCGTGGGTATGCTTCTTGCTCTCGGTAATGGTGAGAAAAAGATCCCTTCCCCGTGTGCTCTTCACATCGAAGAAATACGTTCTCTTTCCGGCCCTTACAGCCTTGGAATAAACGTCCTCGCGATCGTCACTCATCTCTTGTGCACGGCCCCATTGCATCCGCGGGCCGACCAAATATAGAAGAGATCGGCAGGAACGCAAGGGAAAATCGCCTCAGGCACTGCTCTCCCGGGCCTCCTCAAGCAACTGTTCCTCATGCAACTCGGCATAGGTCCCACCAAGCTCAAGCAGGTCATGGTGGCGCCCCTCCTCAATGACGCGTCCTTGCTCAAGTACCAGAATGTGGTCCGCATCCCTCACTGCGCTGATCCGGTGGCTGATGATCACCGTCGTACGCCCTTCCATCACCTGCCGCAATCCTTGCAGAATGGCCTCCTCGGTGGCTGTGTCCACAGCACTAAGGGCATCATCGAACAATAGGATACGCGGTTCCCGAACAATGGCGCGTGCGATACTTACCCGTTGCTTCTGCCCACCGGAGAGCGTGATACCACGTTCGCCGAGCAGGGTGCCATACCCTTTCGGGAAATCCATGATATTGTCATGCACCTGAGCCACTTTCGCGGCATGCTCCACCTTGCGGTCCAGGTCAGGACCTTCTTCCAAACTGAAGGAGATATTGTTGCGGATGCTGTCACTGAACAGGAACACATCCTGTGGCACGAAACCCAACACACTGCGCAATTTCGCCAGATCGATACGGCGAATGGGGACCTCGTCGATCAGCACGACGCCTTCGGAGGGGTCGTACAACCTGCCGATCAGTTCCGAGACAGTGCTCTTGCCTGACCCGGTGTGCCCTACTATGGCCAAGGTCCCGCCGGCCGGGACATGGAACGATATGTTGTCCAGGGCTTTGATACCGGTATCCGGATAGGTAAAGGAGACATCCCGGAAGGTGATGGCACCCTTCACATCCCGCAGCGCATCCTCCGTGGTGGTGATCGCTGTCGGCGTATCCAGGAATTCATTGATCCGCGTCATGCTCGCCGAAGCCTGCTGGATCAACGAGGTGACCCAGCCAACCGATGCAAATGGCCACGTGAGCATGTTCACGTAGATCACGAATTCCGCGATGGTCCCCACGGTCACTCCCGGTGCACCATTGACGAGCATTCGTCCTCCTATGAAGATGGTGAGTACCGTGCTAAGGCCTATTAGCAGCATGATGGAAGGCATGAAGAGCGCTTCGATCCTGGCCTGGTCGAGGCTCCGGACACGATATTCCTGCGCAGCTTCGCGGAAGCGGTCCACCGCCATGGGTTCCTTCGCGAAGGCCTTCAACACCCGGATGCCACTGAAGCTCTCCTGTGCGAGGGTGCTTAACCGGCTCTGGTATTCCTGCACCGCCATGCTCCTTCGATTGATCACGTCGCTCACATAGTAGATGGCGACGCTCATGATCGGCAGCGGGGTGAGGGTCCAGAGCGTGAG
>JAHEFL010000207.1 GCA_024640205.1 Flavobacteriales bacterium
TATTGCTACCCTACGGTGGCGTGCTTCCATTCTATCAGGAAGGTGAGATCCTTTGGCAGGAGGAACGCTATGAAGTGGAAGCCGTCACCAACCACCGGCCGGACTTGGAGCGCGCGGACCTGCTGGACCTGTACCTCCACCCCTACCTCGGTTCACCATACCTGTGGGGTGGCCGCACGACCAGTGGTGTGGACTGCAGCGGACTGACACAAATGATCTACATCCTGATGGGCATCTACCTCCCACGGGATGCGAAAGATCAGGCCCATGAAGGCGATGCCGTGGAATTGCTGGACCTCTGTGAACCAGGGGACCTGGCTTTCTTCGACAATGCGGAGGGGAATATCATTCACGTTGGTCTCATCCTGCCCAGGAACCTGGAGGATGATCTGACGATCGCCCATGCCAGTGGCCGTGTGCGCGTGGACAAGCTGGACCAGCAGGGGATCTTCAATGCCGAGGCCGGTGTGTACACGCACAAACTGCGCATGGTACGTCGGGTGCTGTGATCATCCAAGTGCTGAAATCAGCCTTGGTGAACCAGGGTGAGCATCTCAGGTCCAGATGAGACGTTGCATGTTCTAGGAGAAGGTCTTGATATCTTGAGCGAACCATGCGCCTATTTCGTTGGTCCACCCTCCTATTTCTTTTAGCTGCATGCGAGGCGCCCGAGAACGAAGGAGCTCAAGAGGACACCTCCACTGGGTTGGAAAGGACAGCAAAAGTGGATACCACCTGGCTGAACAACCTGTACGAAGTGGAGGTATTAGGTGAGTTTCCCACAGCGAACAAGGCTCCGTTCAAGGTCATGCGCGCGCGGGGCTGCACGGAATGCGACGCGAACCTGGCCATCTACGTTTACAGCCCATCGGATGGTCCCGTCGGACCCGAGCACGAACAAGTGCGCTACCCCTACCCTGGTGCGTTGATCGATCCCTTCGAAGGGGACACGCTCATGCGCACGCGCACGTTCATCGGTGAGATCGCTCCGGACGTACAGGGGTTGTGGTGGCACATCGAACAGTTCGAAGCGGAAGGTGAATGGCACGCTAGCACCTTCCTCATTACCATCACTGGTGATACGGTCCAGAGCCGCGCGGATGGACCGACCCTGGCACAGATGGAGGCCTGGACATCAGGAGGCCGCGTCCGGGAATTGAGTGGGTTGGACCAGATGGCGGAGCCGTGATCGGCGTTGCCGAGCGACCTACCTTCGTCGGTACCATGAGGAACACGATCGTATTCGGAGCGCTACTGCTATTTGCAGGCAGCATCTCAGCCCAAGGCAAGAGCAAAGGCAATTCGGCTGACAAGCAGATGTACCACGTTCGATACACGGATGAAAAGGGCAAGGTGAAGTGCCACAACGGTCCTTCGAAAGAACAGGTGGAGCGCAATGCGGAGCAGCTGCGCACGACGCGCGGCATCGCGAACGTGGTGGTGGCCCCGGGTAAATGCGATCGGCAGGGCACGGCGACCACTGCACCCGCTCCCGTGCCCATTGGAGATGGACCAGGTGAGCAGCGGCCTGCCTCCACCGATAAGCCGGCACCAACGAGCAATCCAACTACCACCGAGCGGGAGCGCGCGCCAGGGACCACCGGTGAAAAACCAACAACGAACACTTCCGGCAAAGAGCCTGCTCCACCTGTGAAGCCGACCGCGCCCACCACCACGGACAAGGAGCCAGCGCCTGCTCCAAACACTTCGGGAAAAGAACCACCTCCTCCCGGCAAGCTACCGGTGCCCACCACCTCGGAGAAGGAACCATCGGCGCCCGGTACAGTATCCCCAGCTGAACCCACCAAGGGAAAGGATAAGGGGAACAAGAAGAAGAATTAGGGTCCTTCGGTAACGCGAACTTCTGGCTGAAACAAGAAGAGGGCGGGAGCAATGCTCCCGCCCTCTTCCATTGTACGTCTTCTTATTACTTGGCTGCCTCCTCAGGTCCTGGCATCAGGCCCAGCTGCTGCATCATCTTGGCTTCCTCCATGTAGCCCCAATGCTCCACGGCCTTGCCGTCCTGGAATCGGATGATGTCCACGCCGTTCACATCCATGGCCTTGCCAGTGGCCGGCATCGGACCCCATGGCCCGGTATTGGTGCCGGTGATGCGGAAGTGGATGAAGGTGAGATCCCCGCTGGTGGCGGAGCTCAACCATTCCTGATGCACATCCGGCATGGAAGTGCGGTACATGGCCACCATATCGCGGACGGCCTGCAGCCCGGTGCTGGTGATCTCAGGCGGCATCTGGTGGTCCACGAAATCGGCCGAGGCCAGGTTCTCGAGCTCCGTCAGGTCACCGGTGTTGAACATTTCGAAAACGGCCTTGGCGGTCGCCTCCTGAGCGGCTACACGTGCGTCTTCGGCGCTATCGGCCTTCATCATCTCGGCGTGCTTAGCGGCCATGGGGTCCGGGGTGTTGCTCTCGCCACAGGAAGCGAACATCAGCAGGCCAGCGGGTATCAACGCAAATATGGAACTGTGTTTCATCGAAGGTTGGGTGTTGGTGAAAAGTCGGCGAAAGCTAAGCACCCGAAATACTGATCCCAATTGCCCGTTCGTGGTCAGAACCGCAGGGTGTACTGGATCACGGGCAACAGGGCCAGTTGATCCACGCTCTTGATGCTGTCCGTGCGGCGATCGTAGTAGTACTCCACCGGAGTAGCGGCGCCGAGGATGTTCTGCACGTCGGCCTTGATCTCATGGCTTACGCGGGTGCGACCCACGCGGTAGGCCAATACCATGTCCAGCTTGTGGATGGCATCGCCCTTCACGCTCATGAGCGGGGTACCCTCCTGTTGGTAACCTGCTTCGCTGCTGGCCTGCAGATCGATGGGTGTGCTCCACTGACCGCCTTGCACGCTGTAGCGCAGGCCCGTGGTGATGACCTTGTTGCGGTCCGCTCCACCCACCTTCCATTCCTTGCCTGCGAGCACGTTGCCCACGGCGCCCAGATCGAAGCGCGAGTTGTACCAGGTGCCATCCATGGCGCGGTAGCGGCTCTCGAAGAGTGATACAGTGGCGAGTCCATGCCAACCACGCGTGAAGAATTTCTCCAGCCCGAGCTCCACACCCGCGTTGTAGCCGCGGCCGGTGTTCACGAGGTCCTTGGTGGTGTACCACTCCTGCATGTTGCCGAGCCAGAAGGCGCTGCCGGGGGCGTTCTCCACAGGCTGGTCATAGAGGTACTGATAATAGACCTCCGCTTTGAACTGCACATCCTCGGCGAGCATCTGCTCATAACCCAGCACGGCATGCGCGGCGCGTGACAGACCCATGTCGCGGTTCGATTGCACCGCATTGCCTTCAGCGTCAGTGTTCCAGGCCAGGTAATTCATCAGGCTTTCGGTCTTGCTATGCATGCCCAGGCCCAACGTGAAGGCACGTGCCGTGTTGGGTTGAAAGCGAAGGGCCGTGCGGGGCTCCACGCTCGTACTGCCGTTCAGCGCGTAATGCAGGATGTGCAGGCCACTGGTGAGGCTCCACTCCTCGTTCCAGCGCCACTTCCAGCTGCTGAACCCCTGCACGGTAGTGGCGTTCCCGGTCTGGTCCAACTGCACCTCCATGCGCTCGTTCTCGCGGCTGTAGCTATTGGCATAGGTGCGGAACCGGTCCATTGATACGATGATGCCGGAGCGCAGTTTATGGTTGGCATTGATGCGTGTGTTCAGCGTGCTGGTGGCGCGGACCGTCCAGCGGGCATTGTCGTCCTCGTGATGCAGCACCAGGGGTTCTTCCCCCGGCGCATCGGTCTCTTTGAACTCAGTGCTACTCCCATTGCCACTCATGCTGACGGTGCTGTACAGGAAGTTGTTGGAACCGAGCAGCAGCGTGTGGGTGAGGCCGATGACACCCATACGCGACCCGTACTCCGCGGAGGCGAAAAGCGTATCCCCGGTGGCGCCCTTGTCCTCCTGGCTGATGCTGCTGAGGCCACCGATCCCGAAGAGGGAGAAGGTACCCGCGTTGCGCGTGGGAACCTTCAGCTTGAAAGCCGCATCCGTGTAGTTGGGAACACCCTGGTAATCCACGATACCGGCGGCATCCAACAGGCTCAGCGTGCTGTAGCGGTAGTTGGCGAGGTAGGATCCGCCTTCCACACCGGGCATTGGTCCTTCGGCTGTCAGGTCGGTACCCAGCACGCCGGCTTTCAGGGTATACTCCTGCTTGCGGTCGTTCCCATCGCGCAATTTCATGTCGAACACGGCACTGGTGACGTTGCCATACTCAGCTGCGAACGCACCTGTATAGAAGTCGCTATTGTCCACGACGTCGCTGTTCAGCACGTTGATGGGGCCACCCGTGGTGCCATCGTCGCTGAAGTGGTTGGGGTTCGGGATCTCCATGCCCTCCAGGCGCCAGAGCACGCCCTTGGGGGAATTGCCTCGGACGATGATGGTGTTGTTGCCCGTGGGATCGTTGGCCACACCGGGGAACACGCTCACCATGCGTGCGGGATCATTGATCCCCCCCGCCATGCGCGAAGTTTCCTCCACGCTGATCTTCCGGGCACTGATCATGGCCATGTCATTGCGCACTTCACCGTGGCCTTTCTTACCGCTCACCACTACTTCCTGCAAT
>JAHEFL010000208.1 GCA_024640205.1 Flavobacteriales bacterium
CCAACAGGGAGGGATCGGTGTGATCCATAAGAACCAGTCGATCGCGGATCAGGCGGCCCAGGTGCGCCGTGTGAAACGTTCCGAGAGCGGGATGATCCTCGATCCGGTGAAACTGGATCAAAGCGCACTGGTGGGTGACGCCCTCAAGCTGATGGCGGAACACCGCATCGGTGGCATTCCGGTGATCGACAAGGACAACAGGTTGGTAGGTATCGTTACCAATCGCGACCTGCGCTTCGAGAAACGCCATACGCGACCTGTCACCGAGGTGATGACGAGCAAGGACATCGTTACCGCAAAGCCGGACACGACGATGGCCCAGGCGGAGGAGATCCTTCAGGAGCACAAGATCGAGAAGTTGCCCGTGGTCGGTCCCAATGGTACCCTGGTCGGGTTGATCACTTACAAGGACATCATCAAGTTGAAGCAACGGCCCAACGCCTGCAAGGATGGACTGGGTCGGCTCCGTGTGGCGGCCGCCATCGGGGTCACGGCGGATTCGTTGGAACGTGCCAAGGCCTTGAAGGCTGCCGGAGTGGATGCCCTGGTGATCGACACGGCACATGGCCACAGCAAGGGTGTCCTTGAGATGCTTGCCATGGTGAAGAAGGAGATCAAGGGCGTGGATGTCATTGTGGGCAACGTGGCCACGGCCGCGGCTGCGGTTGCTGCGGTGGAAGCCGGTGCCGATGCGGTGAAAGTGGGGATCGGACCAGGAAGCATCTGTACCACCAGGATCATAGCGGGTGTGGGGGTCCCCCAATTGACCGCCGTGTTGGAATGTGCAGGTGCCATCGCAGGAACAGGTGTTCCGGTCATCGCTGATGGCGGGATCCGTTATACAGGTGATATCGTCAAGGCACTGGCGGCAGGGGCCGGGACCGTCATGGTAGGGAGCATGTTCGCCGGCGTGGAGGAAAGCCCTGGCGAAACCATCATCTACGAAGGGCGTCGTTTCAAGGCCTACCGTGGCATGGGGTCCATCGAAGCCATGCAGAAAGGAAGCAAGGATCGGTATTTCCAGGACATGGAGGACGACATCAGCAAATTGGTGCCGGAAGGGATCAGCGGCCGGGTACCCTACAAGGGAAAGCTCGAAGAGGTGGTCCACCAGTTGGTGGGCGGCCTGCGGGCAGGTATGGGATATTGTGGCGCCAAGGACATGGAAGCGTTGAAGGGCGCCCAGTTCATCCGCATCACCATGGCGGGTATGAAGGAAAGCCATCCCCACGACGTTTACATCACGCGGGAGGCACCGAACTACAGCCACCGATAAGACCCGAAGGCAAGCGAATTGCTTGGATCTTTTTAACGGGACCATATGGGCGCACGCCCTTCCCGTAACCGTTACATTTGCCACCCTTCCGCACGGCAATGTGCCTTGCAGGGACCATGATCCGTATCGAATTGCACATGAAAAAGCTGGCGATCCTATTCCTCACCGGGTTCCTCCTGTTCGAAGCATCAGCGCAACCCGCGCCGATGGATGCTGTTCTGATGACCGTGGATGGCGAACCCGTTACCCGTGCCGAGTTCGAGGCCATCTACAAGAAGAACAACAAGGATGCGAACGTCGATAAGGAGGCCCTGGATGAATACATGGAGCTCTTCATCAACTACAAGTTGAAGGTCCGGGAGGCCGAGGTGTCGGGGATGGACACCGTTTCCAAGTTCACCGGCGAGTTGGAAGGGTACCGCAAGCAGTTGGCCCGCCCCTACCTCATCGATCGCGAGTTGAACGATGCGTTGATGCGGGAAGCCTATGACCGGATGAAATGGGAGATCCGCGCCAGCCACATCCTCATCCAGTTGCCATCCGACCCCAGCCCGGAGGATACCCTGGCCGCGTGGAAGCGCTTGGAGGCTCTGCGTGCACGTATCATGAAGGGCGAGGATTTTGCCAATGTGGCCAAAGGCGTCGGAGGCAGCGAGGATCCCAGTGCAGCCAAGAACGGTGGCGACCTCGGCTATTTCAGCGCCCTGCAAATGGTGTATCCTTTCGAGACGGCAGCCTATAACACGGAGGTGGGTGAGGTGAGCCCACCCGTGCGCACCCGCTTCGGATACCACATCATCAAGGTGGTGGACAAACGGCCCGCTCGGGGACAGATCAGGGTGGCCCACGTCATGCTGCGAAGCACGGAGGAGGACGGCCCGCAGAAGCAGGCTGAAAGCGAGACGCGGATCAGGGAGATCCACTCGCGCATCGTTTCCGGTGAACTGAGTTTTGCGGATGCGGCCTTGCGTTTCAGCGAGGATGAAAGCTCTAGCGGAAAGGGTGGGGAACTTCCCATGTTCGGCACCGGCAAGATGATCGAGGAATTCGAGGATGCTGCCTTCGCATTGAAGAGTGATGGCGATATCAGTGCACCGGTGAAGACCCGCTACGGATGGCATATCATCAAGCGTTTGGAGCACAAGCCACCGCCCACCTTCGACGAGGCCCGGAATGACCTGAAGACGCGCATAAGCCGTGATAGCCGGGCAGAGATCACACGCACGGCCTTCATCAACAAATTGAGGGCGGAGTATGGTGTCCAGGTGCTGGACAAGAACCTGGAACCGATCTACAAGCTCGTGGACACCACCATCTACAAGAAGGGAACGGCCGTGAACGACACCATCATCCGCAAGGATCTCGAGGAAGGTGACTTTACCAGGGGGAAATTGAAGTACCGCCGCGAGCTGATCGGCATGCTCAAGGACGGGAAGATGGTCACCATCTCCTCACGGCAGTACGATGACATGACCCAGACCCTGGACGACACCGTCGTGGTGCGCGATGTGATGCAGGGATGGACCTATGACCGGAGCAAGGCCGCCAAATTGACCAAGCCCCTGATCGTGATCAAGGATAGGACCATCACTCAGAAGGACTTCCTGGACCACTTGGAATCGAAGCAGAGGAGGGAGCGCACGGTACCCATCAAGGGAATGGTCGATGCCCGGTTCGCGGAGTACGTGGACGAAGCCGTGCTTTCGTACGAGGATGACCACCTGGAGGAGAAATACACGGATTTCCGCCTGCTGATGAAGGAATACCGGGACGGCATCCTGCTGTTCGAACTGACCGATGCCCGTGTCTGGAGCAAGGCCGTGAAGGATTCGGCCGGTCTCATCGCTTTCCACGATGCACACAAGGATGAGTTCATGTGGGACACGCGCTACGAGGCCGTCATTTATACCTGCGCTGACGCATCCGTGGCGAAAGCGGTCCGCAGTTCCATCAAGAAAGGGGTGACAAGCTTCGATGTGATGGCCAAGGTGAACAAGGACAGTTCCCTGGCGCTCGATGTGGATGAAGGGATCTTCACCGTGGAGCAGAAGCCCTTCCTGGCCGGACTCCAAAAGACCGGCCTCTCCTCCGACCTGAAAGTGGATGAGCGTACGGTCATCGTGGACCTCCAGCACATCCTGCCCCCGGCGCCCAAGCAGTTGGATGAGGCTCGGGGGGCCATCACGGCCGCCTATCAGGATCATTTGGAGAAGAACTGGGTGCAGGAATTGCGTGCGAAGTATCCCGTCGTTGTCAACAAGGAGGTCCTGTATTCCATCCAGTGATCAGGCATGGGCAGCGTGGAACGGTCATTTACCGTGACGATGGCCCTGGTCGTCCTGTTACTCGCCGCTTGTACCCCGGAGGTGGACCCCGACGATCCGCCGCTGGCCCGGGCATGGGACAAGTATCTCTATTGGAGCGACCTGCGGCAGGTGGTGCCCATGGAATCGACCCCGGAGGACAGCGTGGCCATCGCGCAACGTTTCATCGGCAACTGGATGCGCGAGCAGGCGGTGCTGAGGGCTGCGGAGCTCAACCTTGCGGCCTCGGCAAAGGATTTCGAAGCCCGCCTGCGGACATACCACAATTCCCTGCTCACCTTCGCCTACGAGGATGCCTTGGTACGCCAGAAGCTGGATACGGCGGTAAGCCAGCAGGAGATCGAGGAGTATTACGAGAAGAACAGGGCGAATTTCGAGTTGAAGGACAATATCCTGCGGTTGCGCTGGTTCAAGGTCAGGGAGGACGATCGGCGAACCCTGCGCCGGCTGGAGGAGCACTTCCGGAGCGGCTCTCCGGAACGCATGCACGAAGTGGAGATCTGGCTCGCCGAACGCGGCGTACCCATCATCGATCGAAGCAACACATGGACCACACTGGAAGCTCTGCGTGTGGAGATGCCCGTCATTTCGGAGATCCAGGTGGATGTTCCGGACGGTGGGTTGCGCACGGTGCTCAAGGACGAAACGGTCCATTGGTTCGTGGAAATTCTGGAGCAGCGGACACGCGACAGTGCTTCACCGCTGAACATGGTCCGCCAGGACATCCGGTCCATCATCATCAATCAACGCAAACTCCAGCTCATCGAGCGGATGCGCGAAGACCTGCATCGTGAAGCCATCCTACACAAGGACATCGAGCTGCTCTGACCGGCTGTTGACGCTGATCGTGGTCCTGCTGCCCATGTTTGCCATGGCCCAGCCGGAGTCCCAGCTTGTCGATCGCGTCGCAGCGGTCGTGGGCCGCCAGATGGTGTTGGAGAGC
>JAHEFL010000209.1 GCA_024640205.1 Flavobacteriales bacterium
TGCGACCGATCTGCAGGTGGAGATCCTGGCCCAGCAACTGCCCTCGATGAACCAACGCATCGCGAATGCCTACCGGAACACCCGTGCGTTCGTCAGCTTCATCGAACGGACCTTGCCGGGAGCGAAGATCAATTTCGTTTCCGAAGAGCTGGCCGAACAAGGCTTCACGCCATCGGTATTCTCGCTGGACCTGCCCACCCAAGGCCACACGCACGAAGAACGGGAAGCGCACAAACGCGCGCTGAACCTGAAGCTGATCCACCGGATGATCACGCAGATCCCGCAGGAGAGCAAGTTCTGTGTGAGCTACGGCCAGCTGCAAGGATGCTACTGGACCATCCCCGCGACCTCCACGCAAGGCACCACCAAGGAAGGCGACAAGGACTACATCGTCCGCGTGGCCGTTTCCCCGGACCTGGACCTGGAACGCCACAAGAAGGTCTTTGCGGAGTTCGTGGAGCAGGATGTGGTGGTGAGGAGTGGTGTGGAATAAGGTCCTCCAGCCAGGCCGTCGCAGCCCGGAACGGATGACCACCCCTACTCCATCAAGAAGCGCTTCACCACCGGCCCACGTTCCATGTGGAACTGAAAAAAGTTCACGCCATAACGCAGTTCGGCCTGGTCGGTCGTTGAGCTCCTGAGCGCACCGGTGTGGTGTGAGGCTTTGGAGGTCACACATATCAACGGTGCCCCATGAAGTGACGGTCATCAGGTCGATGGCCGCATGTTATTGAGGTATGATGGCCCCTCGATCCCAAGCCGCAGCCCATGATCTTCCGTAACTATGGACCCGATGCCTGAACAGGAAAAGCCCGAGGGGTCATCCGATACTCCCCTCCGATCCCAGGACTATTCCGAAATGGAGGACTGGCCGGGCTATTTCCGTTCCGTGCTGGGAAAGGACCCGCGCGAGACACTGCTCGCAGCACTCGATCGGTTCGAGCAGGAAGGCACACCCCCGGGGCTCGCCATTGACATTGCTGCAGGCGAAGGGCGGGACTCGTTGGAATTACTGCGGCGCGGCTGGCAGGTGGTTGCCACGGACGATCATCCGGATGCGGCACCCCTCCTTTTATCCCGTGTGTCGGAGGATAACAAAGCGCGACTGACCACGGTGAAGGTCGATTTCTCAGAGATGGAAGTGCCAACATGCGAACTGGTGAACGCCAGCTTCGCCCTTCCCTTCTGCCGTCCGGCGGACTTCCCCGTCCTGTGGCGCCGGATCGTTTCCGCTATCCGACCCGGTGGACGCTTCGCCGGTCAGTTCTTCGGTGACCGCGATACTTGGGCGACCATACCCGGCCGCTCACATCATAGCCGGGAAGAGGTGGAGAAGCTCTTGGAGGGCTTTGAGATCGAACTGATGCGCGTGGAGGAAAAGGATGACCCATCGGATGTACACAACCCGAAGCACTGGCATCTATTCCATGTAGTTGCGCGGAAGGAATGACCGCGTGTGCGGCGCGGAAGGCCTATGAGCACTTCGGCATCCCACTTTACAGGATGGATTTCCTCACCCTCACTCGCGCCGGAAGATCGTCCTCCCCTCCTTGATGGTCTCCAGCACCCGGATCTCCCGAATGGTGGTCGGATCCACCTTCAACGGGTCGCGGTCCAGGATCACCATGTCGGCAAGCTTGCCCTCTTCCAAGGTGCCTTTGCGGTCCTCTTCGAAATACATGGCGGCACCCCATTCGGTGATGCACTTCATCGCCTCGTATGGTGTAAGTCGCTCCCCCGGGCCGATCACATCGCCGCTGCGGCTGGTGCGGTTCACCGTGGCGTGCACGATCATCATCAGGTCCGGCAGGGCCACCGGCGCGTCGGTGTGGCTGTTCACCCGCAGTCCTTTCTCCAGTGCGCTGCGCGTCGGACTGATGCGCTGTGCCGCCTCCGGACCGATGATCTGCTTGTACCAGTCGCCCCAGTAGAAGGTGTGCATGGGAAAGAAGGAGGCGTACATGTCATATTTCTTCAGGCTGTCCAATTGGTCGGCGCGGATCAGTTGCCCGTGGATCAGGGCCGTGCGCCGATCGGTGTTCCCATGATGCGCCACGGCGGGAGCCAGTGCCCGGAACAGTTGGTCGGCAGCGGCATCCCCATTGCAATGCACGTGGAGCGGCCAGTCGCGGGCGAAGGCCTGGTCCACGATAGCCGTCACTACACTGTCCTCGGGGATCGCGGGATAACCTGCGTACCCGGGCTTCTGTCCGTCCGGCGGCAACAGGTAGGGCTGTGTGCGCCAGGCGGTGCGGCCCTGTGGGGAGCCATCGAGGGTGAGCTTGATGCCGCCCACGCGATAGTGGTCCTTGTAGGTCCGGCCGGTCCATTCACCTTCCAGGTATTCCGCCATTGAATAGTCGATCATGGAGAGCACATCCAGGCGGAACTTCCCACGCTTCGCATAGTCCGCCATCTGCTCGTGGTTGGACATCGCCCGACCTTCCACCGCCGTGGTATAGCCGTAGCTGGCCGCCATCTCCTGCCCCTTGTCCAGGTAATGGTCCACCGATCCGGGTTCGGTGGGACTGATGTTGCGGATCATGGCCGGTATGGCCGCGAGTTCCTCCAGCACACCGTTGGGCTCGTTGGTGCCCGGCCGACGACGGATCTTGCCACCCGGCGGATCCGGCGTTCCGGAGGTGTAGCCGATCACTTCCAAGCCCTTGCTGTTCACCGCGCAGAAATGGCCGCTGATGTGCACGGCCATCACCGGCAGTTCGGTGCTCACACGATCCAGGTCATCACGCGTGGGATGCCGGTTCTCCTTTAGCACGGCATCGTCGTAGCCCAGACCGATGATCCATCCCTGGGTGAGGTCGGTGCCGTTCTCCGCATGCCAGGCACGCAGGCCGTCCACCACCGCCGCGATACTGTCACAATTACCGTCCGGCGCCGCGAGCAGGTTGGCCATCACCGCCTGTGCCCCGAAGCCGAAGAAGTGGCAGTGCCCATCAAAAAAGCCCGGCACCAGCGTGGTGCCCTGGAGGTCCACCTGCCGCAGTGCATCGCCGAAGCGTGCCATGGCTTCCGCCTTGCCGCCAACGAAGACGATGTTGCCTCCCTGCTCCACCAAGGCCTCGACATAAGCGGGTGCATCGCCTGCCATGGTGAGGATGTCGCCACCGTGGTAGAGCACCGCCTCAGGGACCTTCGCCCCACCATCGGAAGGCTCGTTCTGCGCGGGGCCGCAGCCCGTGGCGAAGGAAAGAAGGAGGATCGGGAGAAGCGGTTTGTACATGCTCTATCGTGTTCGTTCCTGCGAAGATCGTTCCTGCGATCCCTTACATAGGGTCAAGGCGGATCTGAAGCTACCTGTCCCACCTGATCGCGAGATGTCATAACCTCGACGTTCTAGCACCTTTACGACCCAATAGCACGGGATGATTTTGCCTGGTCCGCACCACCCACCAGATGAACCTCGGGAATCACCGGATCGATCGAGGCCCTTCACTACCTGGACTGATACTCTCATTCTTGCTGGCCGCTCCTGCATTCGCAAAGGATGACATGGGACCTAAAAGGCTCGATGACCCGAAATGGCGCAGCGTTGTCATGGTCAAATTCCTCCCTGGTACAATGAAGCGGGCCACGGAACTCATCGATGAATTCAAGCAGGTAACGGCCAAAGCCGGCACCCCTGCTCCCGAGTTCGATGCAAGTATGTGCACTGGCGAGTAGGACAGGATGGTGTGATGACGCAAGGAAGGCGGTATCTCGGGCGCGGACCGGGACATGAGCCCGAACAACATCAAGTGGCGCAAGGCCGGGATCGAGCACTTTGGTAGTGCAAAGAATATGCAGGCCGCCCTGAAGGAATACCGGAGCCTGATCATGGAGTCCCAGCGGGATATCGCCCACAGGCACTGAAGAGCTCCACTCACCTAAAGCTGATCCCCGGTCGACCAGCCTGTGTTCGTACCTGAACGGTACGGAATGAACCCCGCTCTCAGCAGATCGACAAAACACAGATCAGTTCCAGGCTTAGTCCTCGTACAAGCGAAGGCGTTCCTGCAGGGTGCGCATTTCCTCCTGCAAGCGGTCCATGCGTTCCAGCATGTGGCTGATGGCCTCTATGCCCTCCAGGTTGATGTCCAGATCATAGTGAAGCCGCACCAGCCGCTCCAGCCGCACCACCTGCCCGGCTGTGAGGTAGGTATGCTCCTCCCGCACCACCACCTGGATGAGTTCGCGCTCCGCCAGCGCACGCACGAAGGTGATGTCCAACTCCTCATGCCGACAGTACAATTCCATGGGGATCAGTTCCTCGGTGCTCATGGTTGCGGGCTGGTTTTAGCGAGCTGCTCGAACAGCGCCTTCTGCTCTGCTGTCAGCTTGGTAGGCAGCTTCACGTTGTAGGTGACGTAGAGATCGCCGTGTCGGCCCTCCTTCTTGTACACCGGGAATCCTTTCCCCTTCAGCTTCACGCGCGCGCCGTTCTGTGTGTGGGGGGCCACTTTCATCCGCACTTTGCCGCTCAGCGTCTCCAACTCCACCTCCCCACCCAGCACGGCAGTGCTCAGGTTGATCTCCTGCG
>JAHEFL010000004.1 GCA_024640205.1 Flavobacteriales bacterium
TGAGGCTAACAGCTTTCTCCGTCTCGATGCCCCGCTGGTTGAGGTAGAAGATCTGGTCCTCGCCGATCTTGCTCGTGGTGGCCTCATGCTCCACCATGGCGCTCGGGTTCTCGCTCTCGATATAGGGGAAGGTGTGCGCGCCGCAGCGATCGCCGAGCAACAAGGAATCGCACTGGCTGAAGTTGCGCGCGCCCTTGGCGCCACGGCCGATCTTCACCAGGCCGCGGTAGCTGTTGTTGCTCAACCCCGCACTGATGCCCTTGCTGATGATGGTGCTCTTCGTGCCCTTGCCGATGTGGACCATCTTGGTGCCGGTATCAGCCTGCTGCTTGTTGTTGGTCACGGCCACGCTGTAGAACTCACCGGTACTGAAGTCGCCCTTCAGCACGCAGCTCGGATACTTCCAGGTGATCGCACTGCCGGTCTCCACTTGCGTCCAACTGATCTTGCTGTGATCGCCGAGGCACATACCGCGCTTGGTCACGAAGTTGTAGATGCCGCCCTTGCCGTCCTTGTCGCCGGGGTACCAGTTCTGGACGGTGCTGTACTTGATCTCTGCGTCCTTCAGGGCCACCAGTTCCACCACGGCGGCGTGCAGCTGGTGCTCGTCGCGGATGGGGGCGGTGCAGCCTTCGAGGTAGCTCACGTACGCACCTTCATCGGCGATCAGCAGCGTGCGCTCGAACTGGCCGGTCATGGCCTCGTTGATGCGGAAGTAGGTGCTGAGCTCCATGGGGCAGCGCACGCCCGGCGGGATGTAGCAGAAGCTGCCATCGCTGAACACGGCGCTGTTGAGCGCGGCAAAGTAGTTGTCCGTGCGCGGCACTACGCTGCCGAGGTACTTCTTCACCAACTCCGGATGCTCATGCACGGCCTCGCTGAAGCTGCTGAAGATGATACCCTTCTCGGCAAGCGTTTTCTTGAACGTGGTCTTCACGCTCACGCTGTCGAACACCACGTCCACGGCCACGCCGACCAAGCGCTTCTGTTCTTCGAGCGAAATGCCCAGCTTCTCGAAGGTCTTCACCAGCTCGGGATCTGCCTCGTCCAGGCTGTTGAGCTGCGGCTTCTTCTTCGGCGCGCTGTAGTAGTACGCATTCTGGTAGTCGATCTTGGGATAGTGGACATGGGCCCAGTGCGGCTCCTCCATTTTCTCCCAGATGCGGTAGGCTTCGAGCCGCCATTCCAGCATCCACTCGGGCTCGTTCTTCTTGGCACTGATGAAGCGCACGATGTCCTCGTTCAGCCCCTTCGCCGCCTTGTCGCTCTCGATGTTGGTGATGAAGCCGTAGGCGTACTCCTTCTCGGTGACCTCCTTGAGGATATCGTCGGTGTCCTGTGCCATGATCAAATACTGAAGCTCTCTCCGCACCCGCAGGTACGGTTGGCGTTCGGATTGATGAACTGGAAGCCCTTGCCATTTAGCCCTCCGCTGAAATCGAGCGTGGTGCCGAGGAGATACAGCAGGCTCTTCTTGTCCACCACCACCTTCACGCCGTTGTCCTCGAACACCTTGTCACCGTCCTTCATCTGGTCGTCGAACTCCAGGTCGTACATCAACCCGCTGCATCCGCCGCCTTTAACACCCACGCGTACGAAGTGGTTCGGTCCACGGCCCTCAGTGCCAAGGAGTTTGGTCACCTCGGACTTTGCGTTCTCAGAGACTTTGATCATGGCTCGTTCCTTTATTTAGAATGCTTCCAAATAAGAATGTGGTTGCAAAGGTAATGGGCTGTAGGCGGGGAGCCAAGGGAAGGCAACTGGGTTAACAAGGACACCAGCGTTTCGGACCACTGGGGATCGCGGTAAATAGGGATCGCGCCAGGCAAGACGACTGGAATGCCATGGAGATGCCGAATAGCTTTGGGCCCATGTTCGAGAACACTTCCCGCACGGAATTATCCGAGATTGGCGAATTCGGCCTGATCGAACGCTTGACGGCAAGGATCCAGTTGCAGAATTCCTCTTCCGTGAAGGGCGCAGGTGATGACGCCGCTGTGATCGACCCCCAGGGCCTCCATCAGGTCGTGACCACGGACATGCTGGTGGAAGGCGTGCATTTCGATCTGGCATACGTGCCATTGAAGCACCTTGGATACAAGGCCATCATTGTGAATCTCAGTGATGTGTATGCGATGAATGCCAAGCCCCGCCAGGTCACTGTATCACTGGCACTGAGCAGTCGCTTTCCTGTTGAGGCGGTGGAGGAACTCTATGAAGGAATGCTGCTGGCCTGTTCCAAGTACGAAGTGGACCTTGTTGGCGGAGATACCTGTAGTAGCCGGAGCGGCATGATCATCAGTGTGACAGCCATCGGAGCTGCACCCAGGGAGGAGATCGTGTATCGCTCCGGAGCGAAGGAGCATGATCTGCTGGTCGTAAGTGGTGATCTGGGCGGAGCATATATGGGCCTGCAGATATTGGAACGCGAAAAACTGGTGTTCAAGGAGACCGGGTCCCAGCAGGACCTTGAAGGCAACGACTACATCCTCGAGCGTCAACTGAAACCTGAGGCCCGGCGCGATATCGTGGAATTGTTGAAGCAGTTGGAAGTGCTCCCCACGAGCATGATCGACATCAGTGATGGATTGGCGAGTGAGGCGCTGCATCTGGCCAAGTCTTCAGGGCTCGGTGTGCGGATCTTCGATGAAAAGATTCCCATCGACCCGTCTACGTACAATACGGCCCGGGACTTCAACCTGGATCCCTCCACCTGCGCGCTCAATGGCGGTGAGGATCATGAATTGCTTTTCACCATCTCGCAGAAGGACTTCGACAAGGTCAAGGGCAACCCTGGCCTCACCGTGATCGGGCACATGACGGATGCTGCCAGTGGATGTCAGCTGGTGGACAGGCAGGGAGGCCTTCATCCCTTGCAAGCGCAGGGTTGGAACGCCTTTCCGAAGGGGGCCTAAGCCGCTTTGATCGTACGCTGCGACCTTTCCTTGACCAATTCCGGGAACGGCCTGTCGGTCAACTTGCTTTCCACCCATGCGATGGGATCGAAATGGTCGAAAACCACCTGCTCCATCGGGTCATTCTCAAGCTGCCTCATCGAGGCCAGGAACGAGTTCCATGTCCTTTCCAATTCAGACCGGTCCCGTGCTTTGATGGTTCCTTTCATCATCTCCAGGAAGTGTTGTTCGTAACGATACACACGATCACGGGATCGGAAGAAGCGCTCCGTGTTGCGAAGAGTGTAAGGGACCAGGTCCTTCTTGCCGATCTCCACTTGAACGAGGAGGTCCAGCATGCGTCCAAAACAGACGATCTCGGCGCTTTCGCGTACATGCGTGTCATTCAATAACCGGTTCGTCCACTGCAAGGCTTTGTCCAGTTGCCCGACACCGAAATGGGCATAGGCCAACTGGTAGAACAGCCCCGCCCTTCGCAATGGGCCGAGGCCATCGGCATGATCATCGAGCCCCTTCTCGATGCGACCGACGCTACGAAGTGCCTTATCGAACGACCCGGACCGGCAATGCAGCGCCAACTCCAGGCTTGAGGTAGTGCTGAACAGCTTCAGTTCCAGGTCATCCGTCTCCGGCATATCCCAGGCGGTAGGGGCTGTTCGGTATTCCTTCAACAGATCGAGCGATCCGCTGAAATGACCGAGCCTTGAGCTGACATGTACCAGGTTGCTGAGAACACCGAGTATGATGTTCTTGTCATCGCTGAAGTGATCTTTATTCGAATTCAGGAGTTCGCGATTGCGCAAGAGGTGATCCCGGCACGTATCCAGGTCGTTCCTTGCGTATGCCGTGGCGCTGTGCAGGTGATGGAACAGGAATTTCGCTCGCGGCGTAAGGAGTTTCAACGGGTCCTTGAGCAAGGGGTCCTTGAGTTTCAGTTGGATCGCTGCAAGTGCATCCTTGTCGCGGGCCTGACCTTTCCTGTAAAGGTCCATGAGCACACGGCTCTTGATTTCCCACAAGTGGTCCACTTCGGTCTGTTCCTTTCGTATCCGGTTACTTTCCGCTGAGATTCGTTCCAGGTCACTCGTATGTGTGGAGGAGTAGTTGCCGCACTCCAATAAGCGACGCTCCCATTGAAGGACCTCCATGAGAATGGTACTTCGGCCATGCTGTTGCGCGAGCCTGCGTGCGCTGTGCAGCAACTTGGCTGCATCCTCATACAAGGCTTTGCGATGAAGGATCTCCACCTGATGCAGGAGACGGTACGCTTTCACATCCAGGGATCCCTCCGCATGATAGGCGTCAAGGCTCTTAAGGATCGTTTCGTACAAACGTCGTTTGGTGATCGCAAAACGCCGCGTAAAGGACTGGCCGCGGAATTTTTCGATCAGTGCGTTCTCGTCATAGACGTCCATCGCGGCGATCGCATCGAATAGGACCTGGGTATTGCTTTGGCCGCTGATAAGATGTCGCCCAGTATACAGTTTGAAATATCGTTTCTCGGCCCTGCTCATGGAACGGACCAATCGGTGCACGTGATCACTGGATCGTGTAGGCATGGCAGGGAGTGCTTGTATCCGACCCCTTGGATGGGATAGGCCAGGAGAAAATACCAGCTATCCGTACGCGGATCACTTCCACCCCGAGGAACGGCACGGACCAGAGAGGAAGCGGCTATGAAAAATGAAAACGCCCGGCATGCCGGGCGCTCATGAAAAGGGCGGAACTGAAGGGGTCAGTTCGCCTTCTTTTTGCGATTGCGTTCACTATCGGAGAGGTCATCCCCGTCGTCACCGATCTCTTCCCCGTCATCCACACCTTCATTGCCCCTGCCGGTGGAAGAACCTTGCCAGTCATCCTGATCCTGGGCGGTACCAAAAGCCTTGGCATCACCCGCTTGCTCCGAAGAACACGGTTCGACAAGGTCCTCCTTTGAGCAGGAGGTGACCATCAGCGCCATGAGGAATAGCGCCGACATGAGCCATGATCTGAATGGAACGGACCTCATCGTTGCCCAAAGGTAAGCGCGGAGTGGCCATTTCGCAAGCTTTCCCTTGATCTTTAACGCATTAACGGGTACTGGGAAGCTCGATCAGGACCTGCGTGCCCAATACGGCGCCGGTGGCCTCATCGTGCCGCTCCTCCGGTCCCATGATCCGTATGTCCGTGAGTTCCAGCCGTCGGAGCACATCCGCCCGTCCCTTGGTGATCTCGATCCCTCGCGAGATGTGGTCGCTCTCAACCCCTTGTTTGCGGCGCTTGCTCTGATCCACGCCAATGCCGTCGTCCTCGATCCGGACCCCTACACGACCGTTCCCTGTTCCAGCCACTGAAATGCTGATACGGCCCTGTTGTTCCATCGGAAGGATACCATGCCAGATGCTGTTCTCCACATAGGGTTGAAGCATCATGGCAGGGAGGCGAACGTGCTGGGTATCCACCTCGGGTGCCACTGTGATCTCATACCGGAAGCGGTCCTTGAAGCGCATATGCTCCAAGGTCAGATACAGCTCAAGCCGCTCCAGTTCCTCCGCCAGTGTGGTGGTGTCGCTCTGGCTTGCGTCCAGGTTCTTCCGGATCAGTTTCGCGAAGCTGGTGAGATACTTGCTTGCGGTGGCTTTATCCTGTTTGTTGATGTGGTATTGGATGCTGTTCAGCGCATTGAAGACGAAATGTCGGTTCATATTCGCATTGAGTGCCTGTTGTTCCAATTGGAGCATCCGGGATCGGAGCATGAGCTGCCGCGTGCGTTCACGACGTTCGCGCATGGAGGAGCGATAGCGCACCACCGCGAAGATGGAAGCGAGGACCACGCCCGCACATAGCAGGAAGAACCACCAACGCAGCCAGAAAGGAGGTTCTACGTGGAACGAAAAAGTCACCGGTTCGCTCCAGGTTCCGTCCAACATGGATGCCATGACCTCGAAGGTGTAGTCCCCCTGGCTCAAGTTGCTGTAGCTGGCGGATCGTGCGTCGGTCGATGGCAACCATGCATCATCGATCCCGGAAAGACGGTAGCGATAAACCACCCGCTCCGGATCGCTCAGGCAGATCGCAGCGTAATCGAAGGTGATGTGGTTCCGGCGATAAGGAAGGCGAAGATTTATTGGCAGGGCATTGCTGTCCAAGCTGTCACTGATGCCCTTCCAGTCCGTACGCTGAAGGAATGATCGAAGTCCTGTTATGTGAAGCCTGGGGATGATCGCGGGCCGTGCAGCACCGTGGCGTCGTGCATCGTGCATCACAAGGCCGCCGGCGCTGCCAAGAAAGGACCGACCTCTTCTGTCCCGGTAAGCCGCATTAAGATTGAATTCGAGGCTGCGCAACCCCTTGTTCATGTTGATGTGCTCGTGCGCTGCCGGGTCACGCAGCAGGCTGTCCGGATGGAAATGATACAGCCCGTTGTTCGTCCCTGCCCAGATCCACCCCTGCCCATCACCGAGAAGCAGATCGATGTAGTTCGAGCCGAAATCCGATGCGAGGCGGATCGTGGTGAACGTACCGTTCGCGAAACAGGACAAGCCGTTCGATGTGCCGATCCAGACCCTGTTCGAGGCATCTTTCAGAAGGCAGAACGCGGTATTGTCGCAGAGCCCATCTTGTGTTGTGAACGATGTGCAATCCGCGCCATTGTATCGTGTCACACCTTGATCGCTGGCGAACCAAAGCTGCCCCTCAGCGCCGGCTATGATGCTGCGCACGGATCGGTCGGGAGCCTCCTTCATTCCCGTGAGTTCGATCACGTTGAGGTCCGGCCCGATGATGCGGACCCCGTCCCGGGTGCCTGCCCAGATCCGGTCCTTTTCATCCTGATGCAGCGCCAGCACACGTTGGCCTGAAAGCATGGCTGGTGCGGGCAGCGGAATTACCATCCCCCGTTCGATGCGCACCAGGCCATCGCTGGTCCCGAACCATAGAACGCCATCACGCGCTGTGAGGCTGCACCACACCGTATTGTTCGGCAGGCCATCCAAGGTGTTCACCATGGCCATACCGTCCATGCGACAGACCCCGTTGTCGTACGTACCCAGCCACAGATCCCCGTTCTGGTCCTCGGTAAGGGTCATGACCAGGTCACTGCACAGGCCATCCTTTACGGTATAGGTGACGAACCGGTCACCGGCATATTTCATCGCTCCGGCACCGTCCGTACCGAACCAGAGGTTGCCTTCATTGTCCTGAAAGGCGCATGAAATGTTGTCGTTCGGCAATCCCTGATGGATGGTGAACACGCGCATTCTTTCCCCATCGTACAGGTTCAGGCCGAACTTGGTGCCGATCCATAGCCGGTCCTTGTCGTCGAAAAGGAGGCTGCGGATGTTATTGCGCAGCAGCCCGCTCTCCTCATCGAAAGCCGTTCGCTCACCATTCGGCCGGATGCGGTAAAGGCCATCAATGAACGTACCCACCCACCAGGAACCATCAGGTCCTTCCTCAAGCGCACTGATCGCTTTCGGCTCCTCATCACCGACCTGTACCGTTGTGAACCGGGTACCATTCCATAGAAGCAACCCGTTCCTGAGGCCGATCAACAGGCGGCCATCGCTCAAGGCCAACAAGGCACGGATGTTCGCGGCCGTGTCCTGTGGGTAGCCCTCCATGAGGCGGGATGATCCACCCGAATGAATGAAAAGTCCCGCGCCATCCGTGCCTGCGAAGACATTTCCGTCCCGATCAGCGGCGAGAGCCATGATGCGTATGCTGGGATCCACACCGGGCAGGTTCCGCGCTTCAAGCTGAAGTCCCGCATGATGCACAAGGCTATTCCCGGATGCCGACCACAGGGTGCCGTTGGCATCCACCACCATCGCACTCACCTGTGGGTCCGGCAGTCCCTCTTGCAGCGCATGGTTCATGAACACTCGGCCGTCATAGCGGCTGGCTCCCCCCAGCGTTCCGAACCAGAGGTACCCTTCCGCATCCTGGGCGATGCAGCGCACTTGGCTCTGGGCCAACCCATCCTGAGTGGTGAGTTGGCGAAAAGAGTGCTGCTGGCTCAGGGTCGGGCTCGTATGGAACGTGCCAAGAAGGATGGCCACAGCAGCGGACCACCACGCGCTGCGAAGCATTTAAAAAGTATTGATCAAGGCCAGGAAATCAGGCAGTCTGCGGCGCGATACAGGCACCATTACATCGGTATCCAACACGGCCATGTTCCCTTCCGATCGGCTGAACCCCTTCAAGTGTCCCAGATTGACGATGTAGGATTTATGGACACGAAAGAAGGTCTTGGGGTCGAGGTTGTTCTCGAAAACACGGATATGCTTGCTGCTTACCGATCGCTTGCCGTCGATGAGATGAATGGTGGTGTAGCTATCGCTGGCCTCCAGATAGAGGATATCCTCATGCTTCAGGAGCACAAGGCCTTCCCTTCCAGGTACCGCCACACGCGTGCTCAAGGGCGAGGTTGGGTCCTTCAACAAAGCGGCGATCCCTGAAGGCTGAGCCGTGTTCAATTCCCCGGTGAGGCGTTGCAACTTACCCACTGCGCGTTTCAATTCGTCCACGTCGATCGGCTTCTCCAGGTAATCCAGGGCGTTCTGCTTGAAAGCTTTCAGGGCGAATTCGTCATAAGCCGTCGTGAAGACCACGGGTAGGTCCAGTTCCGCAACGGAGGAGAGCAGTGAGAAGCCATCCTCTCCCGGCATTTTTATATCGAGGAACAGCGCGTTGGGCTGCAACTCCTTGATGCGCTCCCGTGCCTCGGGGGCGCTACCCGCCTGTCCCACCACTTCCAGTTCCGGGCAGTGCTCCTCCAGCATCATCCGTAAATTCTCCCGGGCATCCGTCTCGTCGTCCACTATCAATGCGCGAAGGCTCATGGTCGCAAGGTTTGGTGAAAAGATAGGATATGGTTTCGTTGTCATCCCGGCGCAGCGATGAACGGTACGTGGGATCGGGCGAACGGTGAGACCTGTTTTCGATCGTTGGACCCTCAGGCTTATTCGTCAGCGCTCATCAATGCCGGAAATGGGATCCATGGGACCGTTTCTCGTTCAGGCCATTACAGCGCTACACGGCAGCGGTAGATTGGCTTGCGTTAGAACATTGATACCCCCTCGTCGACATGAACACCCATACAAGATCAACCCCCATCTGGATCTACAACGATCAAGGAAGCTAAGGCTTCCATAAGAACGCGCAGTGTTTTTGGTTTGGTGGTGGAGGCCCGGTCTGCCGATAGCGGTGGATCGGGCCTCCTGCTGTTCTGCAACATCCTCTTCAGTATGGCGTACAACGTGTTCTTTACTCCCCAACACGCCTCGTGACCACTACAACGCCCATCATACCCGTATATCGTTCACTTACCGTGGCCGGTAATGTCCTGGATAAGGATGAATTTGGTCAGGCATGCCACACGGTGGTGGTAGATACCACGTTGGATGAGGCGGTGGAAGTGGTATACCTGCTCGTTTGATCAGGCCACTACTTTCTTCCCTGCCCGATCCATCATCGCCTCGATCTCATCCGCTTCCACCGGGATATCCTTGAACAGGTCATCCTGCCCGTCCTTGGTGACCAGGATGTCATTCTCCAAGCGAATGCCGAGGTTCTCCTCACGGATATAGATACCCGGTTCCACAGTGAAGCACATGCCCTCTGCAATGGGTTCGTTCCATAGGCCGACATCGTGCACATCCAGACCGATGAAGTGGCTGGTGCCGTGCATGAAGTACTTCTTGTAAAGCGGTGCCTCGGGGTTCTGGTTCTTTACATCGGTCCTGTCCAGCAGGCCGAGGCCGATCAGTTCGCTTTCCATCAGCTTACCCACCTCCTTGTGGTAATCCGCGAGCATGGTGCCGGGTCGCAGGAGTTTGGTGGCCTCGTTCTTCACGTTCAGCACGGCGTTGTACACTGCGCGCTGGCGCTCCGTGAACCTGCCGTTGACAGGGAGGCAGCGCGTCAGATCACTGGCGTAGCCGCCGTACTCGCATCCGAAGTCCATCAGGATCACATCGCCATCCTTGCAGGGTTTGTCGTTGTCGATGTAGTGCAGCACGCAGGCGCTGTAGCCGCTCGCGATGATGGGCGTGTAGGCATGGCCTCGCGAACCGTTGCGCAGGAACTCGTGTGTTATCTCCGCTTCCACGGCGTACTCCATGACGCCTGGCTTCAGGAAGCCGCACACCCGCTCGAATGCCTTGCCAGTGATGGCCACCGCCTTGCGCATCTGTGCCACCTCCTCGGCCGTCTTGCGGCTTCTGATGCGGTGCAGGATCGGTGCGCTGCGCTTCACACCATGCAGCGGGTATTGTGCTCGAATGGCCTTATTCATGCGCTCTGTGCGTGTCTCCACCTCATTGCCCTGGCGCAAGTGTTCGTTGCTGTTCAGGTAGAGGCTTTCGCATTGGGGCACCAAGCGCTTCACCGTAGCTTCATAGGCGCTGGTCCACTGCACGTTCGCTACGCCGCTCAGTTCGGTCGCTTCCTCCTTCGTGAACTTGTGGCCCTCCCAAATAGCGATGTGTTCATTCGTTTCGCGTACAAAAAGCATCTCGCGGTCCTTCGGGTCCGTGGCATCAGGGAACAGCAGCAGCACACTTTCCTCCTGGTCGATGCCGGTGAGATAAAGGATGTCCGTGGCCTGCTTGAAGGGCATGGTGCCATCGGCGCTGGTGGGCATGATATCGTTGCTGTGGAAGATGGCGAGGCCACCTTTTTCCATGGCTTGGCGGAAGCGGGCGCGGTGTTCGCGATAGGTTGCCGCAGAGAGTGGTGAGTAACGCATGGGTCCGGACTGTGGATGGCTAAGGTAGTGGGCGTTCATATTTGGCTGAAACCTTTGATGCTGAAGGTCTGATCAGCATCAGCTTGTCCTGAACCCTGCCCCGGCTACATTTGTTGCCCCATTAGCGCAGCACGAGACCAACGCACCTCCATGGCACGATCAGCCCTTCTCGGTTCCTCCTTGGCGAAGAAGTATTGGATGGCCCTGACGGGCCTTTTCCTTTGCACTTTCCTAATCGCCCATCTTGCGGGTAACCTGCAATTGTTGGACATGAGCCCTGAGGGGCAACTCAAGTTCAACGCCTACGCGAAGTTCATGACGACCTTCCCGCTTGTGAAATTGGTGAGCTATGTTCTTTACGCCAGCATTCTATTCCATGCGTTCGATGGGTTCCTTTTAGCGGTGCAGAACCGCAAGGCGAGGCCTGTGAAATATGCCCACGAAAAGGCCGGGGCCAACAGCACCTGGTATGGCCGCCAGATGGCGCTGCTGGGCACCTTGGTACTGGTGTTCCTGATCATCCACATGAAGACCTTCTGGTACGAAATGCATTGGGGAGAGCTTGGCCTGGATGTGGATGGCAACAAGGATCTGTATACCCTGGTGGCGACCGTCTTTACCCAATGGTGGTACGTCGCACTTTATGTCATGAGCATGTTGGTGCTTGCTTACCACCTGCTGCATGGGTTTCAAAGCGCCTTCCAATCGCTGGGGTTGAACCACCCGCGGTACACCCCGGTGATCAAGAACGTGGGCGTCTTTTTCGCCGTGATCGTTCCGGTCTTCTTTGCCCTTATCCCGGTATGGATGTTCATCAACGCCTGAACTGAGCCATGAGCATGCTCGATAGCAAGATCCCTGAAGGACCCATCGAACGGAAGTGGACCGATCACAAGGGCCATATCCGTGTCGTGGCGCCTGCGAACAAGCGACGCATCGATGTCATTGTGGTGGGCACCGGATTGGCCGGAGCGAGCGCTGCAGCGTCCTTGGCGGAATTGGGCTACAACGTGAAGGCCTTCTGTTTCCAGGACAGCGCGCGACGCGCACACAGCATTGCCGCACAGGGGGGCATCAATGCGGCGAAGAACTACCAGAACGATGGCGATAGTGTGTATCGATTGTTCTACGACACGGTGAAGGGTGGCGATTACCGGGCGCGAGAAGCCAATGTGTACCGCTTGGCCGAAGTAAGTGCTAACATCATCGATCAATGCGTGGCACAAGGAGTGCCTTTCGCTCGTGACTATGGCGGGTTGCTGGATAATCGGAGTTTCGGCGGTGTGCAGGTGAGCCGCACGTTCTATGCGCGTGGGCAGACCGGTCAGCAGCTGTTGCTAGGCGCCTACAGTGCGCTGATGCGCCAGGTCGGAAAGGGTGCGGTGAAAATGTTCGACCGGCACGAAATGCTCGATGTGGTGGTGATCGACGGCAAGGCGCGCGGGATCATTGCGCGGAACCTGATCACCGGCGGGATAGAACGGCATGGCGCTCATGCGGTGCTGTTATGTACCGGCGGCTATGGCAACGTGTTCTTCCTTAGCACGAACGCCATGGGAAGCAATGTCACCGCGGCCTGGAAGGCGCACAAGCGGGGTGCGTTCATGGCCAACCCGTGCTACACCCAGATCCACCCTACCTGCATTCCGGTCAGTGGCACGCATCAGAGCAAGCTCACATTGATGAGCGAATCACTGCGTAACGATGGTCGCATTTGGGTACCGAAGAGCTTGGAGGATGCTCAGGCGATCCGTGACGGCAAGAAGAAAGGCAGCGACATACCGGAGGCTGATCGCGATTATTACCTGGAGCGCCGGTATCCGGCTTTTGGTAACCTGGTACCTCGCGATGTAGCGAGCAGGGCTGCCAAGGAACGTTGCGATGCGGGCTTCGGGGTGAATAAGACCGGTGAAGCCGTTTACCTCGATTTCGGTGCGGCGATCCAACGCTACGGGAAACAACAAGCGACGCTGCAGCACATCGATGACCCCACTGCTGAGCAGATCCGGGAACTTGGTACTGCTGTCGTGAGTGAGAAGTATGGCAACCTGTTCGACATGTATGAGAACATCGTCGGTGAGAACCCATACCTGCACGCCATGAAGATCTACCCTGCCGTGCATTATACCATGGGAGGCCTTTGGGTCGATTACAATTTGCAGACCACCGTTCCCGGATTATTCGCCTTGGGCGAGTGCAATTTCAGTGACCATGGAGCCAACCGCCTGGGTGCCTCCGCATTAATGCAAGGTCTTGCCGATGGCTATTTCGTGATCCCTTACACGGTGGGTGATTACCTCGCGGATGATATTCGCACTGGCCCGATAGACATCAAGAACACCGCGTTCGATGAAGCCGAGAAAGCCGTTACTGAACGGATCGACCATTTCTTGAACAACAAGGGCACCAAGCCCGTGGATGACTTCCACCGTCGTTTGGGCAAGGTCATGTGGGACAAGTGTGGCATGGCGCGGAATGCCCAAGGCCTTCAGGAGGCTATCACCGAGATCCGCAGGATACGGGAGGAGTTCTGGAAAGATGTGCGTGTTCCCGGCAAAGCGAATGAGTTCAACCAGGAATTGGAAAAGGCTGGTCGCGTGGCCGACTTCCTGGAATTGGGCGAATTGATGTGCAAGGATGCGCTTGAGCGTAACGAGAGCTGTGGTGGGCACTTCCGTGAGGAATATCAGACACCTGAAGGAGAGGCGTTACGCGATGACGCGGACTATGCGCATGCTGCAGCTTGGGAATGGACAGGCGAAGCAGGTGCAGCGAACCTGCATAAGGAAGAATTGAAGTTCGACGTGGTGAAATTGACGCAACGCTCCTACAAGTAATGCGGAACATGAAGCTGACCCTCAAGATCTGGCGCCAAAGTGGGCCCAACGCGAAAGGTGAGATGAAGACCTATCCGGTCAATGATGTGTCGGAGGACATGTCCTTCCTTGAAATGCTGGATGTTCTGAACGACGATCTGGTGCGCAAGGGAGAGGAGCCGATCGCGTTCGACCACGACTGCCGGGAAGGGATCTGCGGGTCCTGCAGCTTGTTCATCAACGGCGAGGCACATGGTCCGGGCCGAATGATCACCACCTGTCAATTGCACATGCGCAAGTTCAAGGACGGTGACACGATCCATGTGGAGCCATGGCGTTCCGGGGCGTTCCCTGTGATCAAGGACCTGGCGGTGGACCGTAGTGCATTCGATCGCATCCAGGCCGCCGGCGGTTTTGTAAGCGTGAACACCAGCGGCAACCTGGTGGATGGCAACGCCGTGCCGATCCCCAAGGACGATGCCGACACCGCTTTCGATGCCGCCACCTGCATCGGCTGCGGGGCCTGCGTGGCCACCTGCGTTAATAGTAGCGCCATGCTATTCGTTGCCGCCAAGGTGAGCCAGTTCGCATTGCTGCCTCAAGGGAAACCGGAAGCAAAACGCCGTGTGCTCGCCATGGTGGAGCAGATGGACAAGGAGGGCTTCGGCAATTGCAGCAACACAGGTGCCTGTGAAGTGGAGTGCCCCAAGGGCATCAGTTTGGAACACATCGCTCGCATGAACAGGGAATACCTGACGGCAAGCGCGACGAAGGATTGATCGGATTCAGTAGGGGGTCTTATCCTCCTTCAGGGACCACTCATTCAATACCATGCGTCCCTCGCTTCGGAGCAGGCTGGTCATGGGTATGCGTCGCTTATCCGGAGGCAACGGTAGTTCGTCATAGATCAACTGATCATCGAATCCTACGCTTGCAGCATCCTGGCGCGTGCAGGCGAAAACCAAGCGATCGGGGCGCGCCCAGTAAATGGCCCCGAGGCACATCGGACACGGTTCGCAGCTCGCATACAAGGTGCATCCGGTCAGCTGGAAATCATTCAAGTGTTCGCAAGCCTCCCGAATGGCGACCACTTCCGCATGGGCTGTGGGGTCGTTCGTGGAGGTCACTTTGTTTTGGCCACGACCGATGACCTTCCCGCCCTTCACGATCACACATCCGAAAGGTCCGCCGTCACCCTGTTGCATGCCCGTTCGGGCCAGTTCGATCGCTTCCCGCATGTATGCTTCATCCAATTCGCTCATGGTGCAAAGATCAGGGACCGGTATTCCCGAATTCCCACATACCTGCTTCGAGGATCTCCACGCAGTGCCCATCGGGGTCCCGGAAGTACAAGGAACGAAAGCCCCCGGGCCAGTGGTGTTCGTGTTCCATGGATACGTCATGTTCGTTCAGCCGCTTCCGCCAGGCCTCGTATGCTTCGCCTCGGTCGGTCTCAAAAGCAAAATGCAATGCGCCCTCTCCCCAATGAGGGGGAAGGATGGTCTGTTCCTTCGTGGTCCCTTTGAGGAAACAGAGCAACACCTGTTGGCCGGCACGAAAGAAAACATGACCACCGACCGAGTGGGAGAAGCATTCGAGTTGCATAATGCCTTCGTAGAACGCCCGACAGGGCGCGAGGTCCCTCACGTACAGGCAGGTTTCCTTGATCCGCAGCGTTCCCATGGTCCTCGAATGTATTGCCGATACCATGTCCCGGTTACCTTTCACCCTTCTTCATCGGACCCTGATCATGGAAATGACCAACCCTTACAAGCGCCTTTCCTTCACGGGGAAGGGTGGCGATCTCTTTGCCATTCTTCTGGTGAATTGGCTGCTTACCGTGGTGACACTTGGGATCTATTATCCCTGGGCCAAGGCGCGTCGGTTGCAGTATTTCTATGAGCATACCGAATTGGACCATCACCCTTTCCACTTCCACGGGACCGGACGCGAGATGTTCATCGGTTTCGTCAAAGCCATTGGGCTGATCCTCCTGATATATGTGATCTTCTTCGGACTTATCATGACGCAGGAGGTATGGGCGATGATCCTGGGCTATCTCATTTTCCTGACGGCATTCATCCTGTTGACCCCATTGATCATTCATGGAACGTACCGGTATCGGATGAGCCGCAGTTCGTGGCGCGGGATCCATTTCGGGTATCGCGGTGATAAGGCGGAGTTGTACAAGCTGTTCATCCGCGATGGGATCCTGACCATCATCACCTTCGGGATCTACGGTGCCTGGTTCACGATCAACCTGCGGAACTATGTGATCAGCCACCTCCGATTCGGAAGCAGCAGTTTTCAGTACAAGGGGGATGGATTTGACTACTTCATCCTGAACTTGAAGGGTTACTTGTTGAGCATTGTGACGCTCGGTATCTATGCCTTTTGGTGGCAGCGTGATCTTTTCGCCTATTACACCGACAATCTCACCTGGGATTTCAGCAGCGGAAAGCGTGTGCAGTTCAAGAGTACGGCCACGGGCGGAGGTTTCTTCGGATTGATCGTAGGGAATATTCTGCTCATCGTATTCACGTTGGGCATCGGTCTCGCATGGGCCCATGTTCGCACCATGCGTTTCGTGTTGAACAACATCGAGCTGCTTGGCGAAGCGGATCAGGATCAGGTGGTACAGACCGAGCTGGAGCACAAGGATGCTACCGCGGACGAGCTGGGTGATGTCATGGACATC
>JAHEFL010000210.1 GCA_024640205.1 Flavobacteriales bacterium
CCCGGCAACGTACGGATGCCATGATGCGCATCGGCGACAGCTATTTCGTGATGCGGGATAACGCGCAGGCGCTGAAGTGGTACGATGATGCTATTCGCCTGGATCCGCCCGACCGCGATTACGCACAGTACCAGAAAGGCGTGGTGCAAGGCCTGTTGAAGGACAACGAAGGAAAGATCGCTACGCTGAAGAGCCTCTTATCGTCGAAGCCGGATTCCCGCTATGCGGCCGATTCCAAATACCAGCTCGCCGAGACCTATATCAACCTGGAGAATGACGCGGACGCCATGCGCTATTACGGGCAGGTTCTCTCCCAGCACCCCAACAGCCCGTTGGTCCGACAGAGCATGTTGCAGTCCGCGCTCATCGACAAAAGACAAGGCCGAACGGAAAAGGCGCTGGAGGGCTTCAAGGCCATCGTTACGAAGTATCCGTTCATGGACGGATCGCGTGATGCCTTGGCCGGGATCGAGGCGATCTATGTGGAGCAGGGCCGGGTGAGTGAATATGAAGCTTACCTGCGCGGTCTCAAATTCGTTGATCCCGGGACGTTGGATCTGGATGAGAAGTATTTCCGCAGTGCTGAATTGCTGTACTTCGACGGGAAGTGCGAGAAGGCGGTCGGCGCGCTGGGGGATTATCTCGCCAAGTATCCGAACGGTGCCTACGCGCTCAATGCATTGTTCTACCGTGGTGATTGCAACTACCGCTCCGGTCGCATGGATGATGCACTTCCCGACCTTGAGGAGGTCATACAGCGGAACGGGGAGCAATTCATGGAAAGTGCGCTGTTCGGTGCCAGCGATATTCATTTCAAGCAGGAACGCTGGGAAGGGGCCTTGGCACATTTCAGGCAGTTGGAGCAGGTCGCCGGGTTCCCACAGAACGTCCTTGCTGCGCAGGTGGGTAGCATGCGCTGCCTGCGCGAACTGGGTAGGCCGGCGGAAGCCTCAGTTGCTGCTGAAAGCGTGATGGCCAACGCTGATGCCACGGCGGACATGAAAGCGGATGCAGGCCTTCTGGTCGCGAATGGGCACTTGGGGACCGGGAACCTTGACGCTGCCTACACGGCATTCAAGACCATCTCCTCGAACAGTGTGAACCAGTTCGGTGCAGAGGCGAAGTTCCATCAAGCGTATGTGCGTCACCTCCAGAAACGCTACCGGGATGCCGAGAAGGAAGTATTCGAGCTGGTGCAGCGTTACCCCGCATACGACCACTGGAAGGCCCGATCCTTCATCCTATTGGGGGATGTTTATGTGCAGTTGGAGGATCTCTTCCAGGCCAAGGCCACCCTTCAAAGTGTGATCAACAATTGCTTGGAACCCGACCTGGTCGCCCAGGCCAGGCAGCGCCTCGATGCCATCCTGGCCGGGGAAGCACCCAAGACCGCGCCTGAACCGCAGGAGGAAATGAGGATCGAACTTCCCGGGAACAACGACGGAAAATGAGCGCCATGAGAAAGATCATCCATTCGCTGGCGTCCTTGATGATCTCCAGCGCAACTGTTCTTGGACAGGGACAGCAACCCGGTGGCGAGTATGTGATACAGGGGATATTCAGCCCGACCATCGCCGATGCCCGGAAGATCGACCTGCGACCCCAGATCATCGATACGATCCTGCCAGAGCTGCCCGTGACATACAAGTTGCTCAGCGTTCAGGCCGATGTTCCTGCGCGGGTGGACAGCATCGAGCCCGCACGTGTGGATCTGCAAGCTGCACAGCAGAGGCTATACAAGGGATACGTAAAGGCCGGGTTCGGACTGTATACCACCCCGTTGGGTGAGCTCTATTATGACCAGACCCGATCCCGGGAGAACGGTTTCGGACTACACGCCAAACATTTCAGTAGCAATGGCGGACTGGATGATGTGGGGCCAAGCGATTATAGTTTCAATAGCATTGATGGATACTACAAGCATTTGGTCAGGACCCACGAGATCCAGGGGCGACTGATGTATGACAGACGTCGCGTCAGCTACTACGGATACTCCAGTAACGACAGCATCCAGGAGGCGCTTGATGCATTGGAACCACCTGAGGATTTCCTAAAACAGATCTATAACGACATCGGATTCGGAGGCAGGATAAGAAGCCTCTACAAGGACAGCACGCGAATAGCTCATGATGTGGGCCTTGAGGTGCATTCATTCGGGAATCTCACCGGCAGTCAAGAGACCAATGTGGTTATAGATGCGGATCTGTCCATGGTGGAGGGGAGTGAACGCTATGGTTTGGGAGTGGTCCTGGACAACAACGCTTACCGCGGTTTCGTGGGTGGCGTCATCGGTGACTTCCGGCAAAGTGGTACCCTGGTGGGGTTCACGCCCACGGTGAGCACTTCAGGGGACAAGTACCAGGTGAAGGTGGGGGCGGGATTGTATGTGGATGCCATGGGTGGTACCAGTTTCCACTTCTTTCCCGTTGCCTATGCCAGCTATAGCCTGTTCGAGGATATTCTGGTCCCGTATGTAGGTGTGGAAGGTGATCGTCGGCGTAACAGTTTCCGGAGCCTGAGCCGCGAGAACCCGTGGCTGGTGGGTGCGCCCTCCTTGAGCAATACCAGCCGCATGTATGATCTGTACGGTGGCTTGCGAGGAAGCTTCAGCAGCCGGATGGGGTTTGATGTACGCGTAAGCCGCATCCGCATGGACCAGATGCCGCTGTTCGTTACTTATTCCAATGCTCCATTCGGGGATCAGTTCGTGCCAGTGTACGATCAGGTGGATATTTTCCGCGTAGGTGGTGAATTGCGCTACCACGTAAAGAACTCGTTGGATGTTACAGGGCGCATCGACGTTTCCACCTACGAGACCCTATCTCAGGCCGAAGCGTGGAACCTTCCCCCGTATGAGATCGCGATCGGCGCCGTGTACTCCCTGCGCTCGAAGCTTATCGTCCGGGCGGAGGTGCAGTTCCTTGGCGAACGAAAGGCGCGAGGTGAGGAGCTAGCGAGTTCATTGGACCAACCGCTTATCGTTTATGAGACGCAGGATCTGGACGGGTTCATGGACCTCTATTTGGGCTTCGAGTACCGGTATACCAAGCGCTTAAGCGTCTTCCTTGATCTCAGTAACATCAGCGCGAGCAAGTACGAGCGTTGGTATCGCTACGGTGTCCAACGTGGGCTGGTGTTGGGGGGGGCCACCTACGCGTTCTGACGGGTCCACTGTCATGAGGCAGGCCCATAAGGGCTTCTGTTGCCCGGATCGTGATCTCGCTAGTCGGGTCGGTCGGGGCTTTAAATCGTTGTAGGACAGATGGTTGTACGCTGACCGAGAGCCAAAGGATGACCCAAGTGCGATGTTCATAGCGTCTTCCTCTTTGATCCATACGGAATTTTGACCTGAAAGCGGTCGTTCAGAAATCATCATTTATTAACAAAAACCCGCGTCAATGTTGGGAAAATTGACGCTTTGGCGATCCGGTATCAGTACCTTTGCATGCCCCTGATAGTGGGGGTTACCCATTCGCATTGAATCATGTCCGAGACCGCAGTTGAGATGAGTGAAAAGAAGAAAGACGCCTCCGCTTATTCAGCGGATAGTATCCAGGTGCTTGAGGGTCTCGAAGCCGTGCGTAAGAGGCCGGCCATGTATATCGGGGATATCGGCACGAAAGGTCTCCATCACTTGGTTTATGAGGTGGTGGACAACTCGATCGATGAAGCCCTGGCCGGTCATTGCTCGGAGATCGATGTGAACATCCTTCCGGATAACAGCATCCGCGTGAAGGACAATGGCCGGGGAATTCCAGTGGACATGCACGCGAAGGAGGGTCGCAGCGCATTGGAGGTGGTCATGACGGTCCTCCATGCCGGTGGAAAGTTCGACAAGGATAGCTACAAGGTCTCCGGTGGATTGCACGGTGTGGGTGTGAGTTGCGTGAATGCCCTGAGCACGATGTTGCTAGCTGAGGTGCACAGGGGAGGCAAGAAGTACCAGCAGGAGTATAGTGCCGGTAAGCCGAAGTATCCGGTGAAAGAGGTCGGCGGAACGGACTATCGTGGAACGATCGTCACGTTCAAGCCGGACTTGACCATCTTCCAGGTCAGCGAATACAATTTCGATACGTTGGCTGCGCGATTGCGGGAGCTTGCGTTCCTCAACAAGGGGATCCGCTTGAATCTTACGGACGAGCGCCGCACGAACGAGGACGGCAGTTTCATCAGCGAATCGTTCTTCAGCGAGCAGGGCCTCGTGGAGTTCGTGCGTTACCTGGATGGGACACGGGCACCGTTGATCGAGGAAGTCATCTACATGGAAGGTGAGAAACAGAACATCCCCGTGGAGATCGCGATGGTGTATAATGACTCGTTCAACGAGAACCTTCACTCCTACGTCAACAACATCAATACCCACGAAGGGGGTACGCACCTCTCGGGATTCCGGCGTGGGCTTACACGGACGTTGAAGAAGTACGCGGATACCAGCGGTGCCACGAGCAAGCTGAAATTCGAGATCAGCGGTGACGATTTCCGGGAAGGGCTCACCT
>JAHEFL010000211.1 GCA_024640205.1 Flavobacteriales bacterium
CGTGATGCACAGAACGAAGAGCACCACCAAATTGGCGGTATACATCACGGCAGGGCCCAGGTACATCCGCACCTTGCCCACATCCTCGCTGATGCGGTTCATCAGGTCACCCGTACTGTTCCGTTTGTAGAAGCCACGGTCGAGCACCTGGTAATGCGCATAGATGCGGTTCTTCAGGTCGTATTCGATCAAGCGGCTCATCACGATGATGGTCTGCCTCATCAGGAACATGAAGAAGCCCTTCATCAAGGCGAGCAGCAGGAAAAGGACGCCCAAAAGACCGGCCAACCATGCCACGGTGCGGGCCAGGGACACATTATCGCCGATGGTTGCGAGCCGTTCCTCCATCCCTATGCCGGTCCAGCTCAGCCATGTATCCAGGGTGGAAGGCATGTCCATACCCCGTTCCGCTACCGGCGTGTCCAACTGGGCCACACCCTGGCCGATGAGGTCGATCGCTTCACGGACCACCTGGGGCGAATAGACGGCGAAGAGGTTGCTCAGCGTAATGAAAAGCAGACCCAGAAGCATGTGCCACCTGTACTTGGCGAAGTAGGTGTTCAGCTTGAGGAGCGGTCGCATGCGGCGGAAAGGAACTTGCTACTTTTGCGCCGCCTGTTGGAGCGGCTGTTGCGAAAGCGCTGCAAAGGTAGACCCGGAAAGAGGAGCGGTTGAATGGGACGTGTTGACAGGATGTGCCTGTGGCTGCGCTACCATTGCCGTTCATTTTCCAGGAACGAGATACGAAACGAACCATTCCCATTTCGCCATGGCCCTTACAAGCTCCTTACCCGTGACCGACGAGCTCGTGCTTGCCCGGATGGAAAAGCACGATCACGAAGAGGTCCTATTCTGCTTCGATCGCCCCACGGGTCTGCGGGCCATCATCGCGATCCATGACACCACGCTAGGTCCGGCCCTGGGTGGAACGCGCATGTGGCCGTACGCCACGGAGGCCGAAGCGCTGCAGGACGTGATGCGCCTGAGCCGTGGCATGACCTACAAGAGCGCATTGGCCGGTCTTGATCTGGGCGGTGGCAAAGCCGTGATCATCGGAGATGCAAGGACCGATAAGACCGAGGCCATGTTCCGTCGCTTTGGGCAGTTCGTGGACAGCTTGAACGGCCGTTACATTACCGCAGAGGATGTGGGTATGAGCACCATGGAGATGGTGAATATCCGGAAGGAGACCACCAACGTGGCCGGCCTGCCCGAGGAGATGGGAGGTAGCGGGGACCCCAGTCCTGTCACAGCCTACGGCGTGTACATGGGCATGAAAGCTGCAGCGCGGACGGCGTATGGCAGCGATGACCTGAAAGGAAGGAAAGTATCGATCCAGGGCGCTGGCAATGTGGGTCACGCATTGGTGGGACATTTGGTCCAGGAAGGGGCACAGGTTTACCTCACGGATATTCATCCGGAGAAACTTGCTGCGATAAAAGCGGAATTCCCGACGATCACCCTGGTGGACCCGGAATCCGTTTATGACCTGGACGTGGACATCTATTCGCCCTGCGCGCTTGGTGCAACGGTCAACGACGACACCCTGAAGCGGTTGAAATGCAGCATCATTGCGGGTGCTGCGAACAACCAGCTGGCCCGGGAGGAGGTCCATGGCAAAGCGGTGATGGAAAAAGGCATTCTATATGCTCCTGATTTCCTGATCAACGCGGGTGGGATCATCAATTGCGCCTGGGAGCGTAAGGGTTATAACAGGCAGGCCGCCTTGAACCAGACAAAGGCGATCTACGATACTACGCTTCGTATTCTAAAGGCAAGCGCTGACAAGGGTATCCCCACCTACCTGGCCGCCAACCAGGCTGCCGAGGAGCGGATCAATAGCGTGCGGGCCGCAGGATTCCGATACTGAGTTTCGCCATGCTCAATCGCCGCTATCTCCGTATCAAAGTGTTCCATGCGCTCTATGCCTATTGGCAGAGCGACGATGCAAGTGCGGCGCGCATCGAGAAGGAGATGCTCAACAGCATCGAGCGTACCTACGATATGTACCTGGGACTGCTTTCGGCCTTTGGCGAACTGCGCCATATCGGTTCGCTGCGCTTGGCGGAACGGAGCAAGAAGTTCGTACCGACCTCAGAGGACCTGAACCCCAATATGAGGTTTATTGATGGGCCGATCATGGGCATGATCGCTGAGAATGAGCGGCTTCGCGCCGAGTGCGGGAAGCGAAGGGTATCGTGGGTGGGGGAGCAGGAGGTCTTTTCGAAGATCTACCGTGAAATGGAGGCGGACGAGAACTATAAGGATTTCATGAACGATCCCGAACCTTCCATCACCAAGGAACGGGGTTTTCTAACGCGGCTGTTCACGAAGCACATTGCCAATAGCGGTGCGTTACAGGACGTGTTCGAGAACAGGAGCATCCATTGGATGGAAGACCTTGACCTGGCAGCAGGGTTGGTGAAACGAACGCTTGAACAGATCCGGGAAGAGGATGGCCCCAAGGATCTTGGACTATCCGAATTGGATAGGGAGCCTGTGGAGGAATATGCTTTTGCTACGCAGCTCTTTCGCAAATGCATCGAGCATGGCGCTGAGCACGAAGAGGCCATCGCGGCAAAGGCAAGCAATTGGGAAAGTGACCGGATCGCGTTCAGTGACATGATCTTGATGAAGATGGCGCTCACGGAAGCCCGGCATTTCGACCAGATACCGGTAAAAGTCACCCTGAACGAGTACATCGAGATAGCCAAGGCATACAGCACTCCGAAAAGCAAGAACTTCATCAACGGGGTACTGGACAAGCTGTTCATCGAAATGAAGGAGGATGGCCGTATCCGGAAGGTCGGCCGAGGATTACTGGAGAGTTGAGCACCATGAAGAACCAAAGCACGAACAAGGCAGTGAGCGCCGGGATACCAGCTATGGTTTGGGTACTGATCTTGTTCCCCTTCATCCTGGTATCCTGCATGATCACGGATCACAGCGAAGAAGGCGATCCGGATGAGCAGGTGACGTCTGAGTTCGTCAACCATCCAGCCTCGGGCTATCAGGAAGTGGATGCCGATGATCTGCCGGTATTGACCTTCGAAGAATTGAACTTCGATATGGGAAAGGTGGTGCAAGGGGCCTTGGTGGAGCATCGCTTCGCTTTCGAGAATACCGGGGGATCCGCTTTGTTGATCAGTGATGTGCGGGCTTCCTGTGGATGTACGGTGAGCAAGGAATGGCCACGCCACCCGGTAAAGCCAGGCGAGGAGGCGAGCATATTGGTGACATTCGACAGTGAGGGTCGAGTAGGGGTTCAGAACAAGACCGTGACGGTGGTGGCCAATACCAGTCCACCAAGTACAGTGCTCACCTTGACCGGTGAAGTGATCGGGCCGGTACCGGAAAAACCAGTGGAATAGAACGACCAAGTACAATTCGAACCAATGATCAACGCGACGATCTTTTTGCAGGCGCAGGGTGAACAGAACCCTGCCAGTTTCTGGATCATGATGGGCCTCCTGATGGTGGTCTTTTATTTCTTCATGATCCGCCCCCAACAAAAGAAGGCCAAGGACGCCCGGAAATTCCGTGAATCGCTGGAGAAAGGCAGCAAGGTGGTCACCATCGGTGGCCTGCATGGCAAGGTCCTGGAAGTGAATGATACCACCGTCCTGTTGGAGGTGGATGGCAGTGTGAAACTGCGTTTCGAGAAGAGCGCCATTGCGATGGATAACACGCAACAGCTCACGGAGGCCACGGCCAAGTCCTGATCCGAAGAGACCGATCTCGCCGCGACCCTGATGCTGCGCCGGCTGCACATCCGCAATTACCTGCTGATCGAGGGACTCGATCTGGAGTTGGAAAGCGGCCTCACCATCATCACGGGCGAAACCGGTAGTGGCAAGAGTATTCTGATCGGAGCCCTTGGTCTTGCCATGGGCGAACGGGCGGATAGTGCGGCCTTGCGTGATCCGCAGCAACGTTGTGTGATCGAACTCGAAGTGGATCTTAACAAGCTCGCACTCCGGGAGTGGTTCGAGCACAACCAGATCGGATACGAAGAGAGCGCGATCCTTCGGAGGCAACTGGAGCCCGGCGGACGCTCCAGGGCGTTCATCAACGATACACCGGTTCGTCTTGAGGTGCTTCGCGAATTGGGTTCACGCCTGGTGCATGTGCACAGCCAGCATCACTCGCTGCTGCTGAACGATGCCCGGTTCCAACTTGGACTTGTGGATGAGTGGGCCGGGCAACGGAAGGAGGTGGAAGCGTATTCGACCAAGTACGCTCTTTGGCGTGAAAAGGAATTGGAATTGCAAGCGCTACGGGAAGAGGAAGGACGAGCCCGCACCGAACTCGAGTTCATTCAGTTCCAACTGGGCGAGCTTCAAGGTGCCTCGCTGCAGGCTGGGGAGCAGGGTTTGATCGAGCAGGAACTGGGACGAGCCGAGCATGCCGAGGAACTGGTGCAGGCCCTTGGTGGTGCAGAGCAGGGCATCCAGGGAGATAACGGCGTTCTGGACCTGCTGTCCAGGGTTC
>JAHEFL010000212.1 GCA_024640205.1 Flavobacteriales bacterium
TGCGGGTATGGTCGGAGGACTACGATCTAGGGAGCTGGCAGGAGTTCGTGTTCAAGGGAGGCAACAACCCACCCGGACAGCCGCGCCAATACCTGATCCGCCCGGAGTCGGGCACGGGGCGCTTGCAGTTCCAGATCTACGATGTGGATGGCGAGCACGAGAGCGCCAAGTCGGATGAGGCCATGGAGAACGGGGCTTGTTACCACGTGGCCGCTGTGTACACAGGCACCATCATGCGGCTCTATCTGAACGGTTACCTGGTGGATGAGGATAGCACCGGAGCGATGAACATGGCCCAGAGCGGCGAGCCGCTCACCTTCGGGAGATTGGGGTCGGAGAACGCGGAGTATTTCAACGGCTCGCTGGATGAGGTGCGCCTGTGGAACACCGCCCGTACAGCGGAACAGGTGATGGCAATGCGGGACGACACCCTTTCCGCAGCGTACTATGCCACGCCGGACAGTGGTCTGGTGGGCTATTGGCGCTTGGACGAGGCTGCCGGAGAATTGGCAGAGGACCTCAGTGTATTCGGGAACGACGGTACCCGCTTCGGTGGTGTGCCGGAAACCGCTTGCGCGTTCGATGTGTCGATGGACGAGTACGAGCAGCCCGGGCCATGGATCGAAGGGATCCGTCCCGATCCGTTCCAGCAGGAGGCGGAAATGATCATCCGTATGGATCGATCCGATCGCGTGATCGTTCAGATACTGGACGCCGAGGGCCGACTGATCACCACCCCCTTCAACGGTCGCCTGAGCGTTGGTTCCCATAGGCACCGCCTGGATGGCTCGGCGCTGCACCCGGGGCACTACATGGTTCGGATCAGCTCTTCCAACGGTTCTTCCACCGCACGGTTCGCCGTGGTGCGGTGAGTGTTCATAGCCATAATGGCCCGGGGTGGAATAGGACGTAAAGACCCATGCGGAGCGGTCCTTTTGCCGGATCACCTTCCTTTAGGAGCATGAATTCCAACGCGCGCCTGATCATGGTCATGGGCCTGCCCGGCACGGGCAAGACCTGGTTCGCCGGGGCGCTGGCGAAGGAGCTGGGCGCAGCGCATTTCAACAGCGACCGCATCCGGAAGGAGAGCGGCGGGCCGGTGGGCTACACTACAATGGACAAGGCCCGGGTATACGAGGAGCTGTTCGAACGTGTCACGGACGCACTTCAGCAGGGTGGCACCGTGATCGTGGATGCCACCTTCTCCAAGCACAGCTACCGACAGCCCTACCTGCAATGGGCGACGGCCCATATGGTGCCGGTGCACCTCCTGGTGATGCAAGCGGCGGAGGAGGTCATCGCGGAGCGCGTCGGGAAAAAGCGGGCGGACAGCGACGCGGACTTCGCGGTATACCAACGTATCAAGGCAGAGTACGAGCCCCTTACCGAAGACCATCTGGTGGTGCACAGCGATGAAGGAAGCATGGATGACCGCATCGCAGAGGCCGTGGAATACATCGCGCACAGATGACCCGCACGCAGATCGAGGAGTTGATGGCCCGGGGGAAGTTCCCGGATGGCGGCGTTCCGGAGAAGCTGGTGGAGACGCACATCTCCTGGGTGATCCTGTGCAGTGACCGGGTGTACAAGATCAAGAAGGCGGTGAAGCTGAGCTTCCTGGACTTCTCGACCATAACACAACGGAAGTATTTCGTGGAGCAGGAACTGCTGCTGAACCGGCGCCTGGCACCGGAGGTGTATCTGCGCGTGTTGCCCGTGCATCAGGAGGAAGAGCGTTTCCGCATCGGCGGAACGCAGGGCGAGCTGGTGGACCATGCCCTGGAGATGAAGCGGCTGGACCATCGCCTGGAGATGGATGTGCTGCTGGCACAGGGTCGCGTTGGTATCGGTGACGTCGACCGGATCTTGGCGGTGCTCCTTCCCTTCCACCAAGGTGCTGAGATCATCCGCGGGCGCACCAGCGCTGCGGGCCTTTTAGCCGATCTGGCGGACGTGGGGCAGGTCACCGACCATTGCACCCGCACGCTGGGTGCCATGCAGGGCGCGGCATTGACCGCCAGCATCACCTTCGCCGAACGCTTCCTCGACGCCCATGCGGAACTCATCCTACAACGCGACCGGGAGGGTTTCACGCGCGATGTGCATGGCGACCTGCACGCGCGCAACATCTTCCTCACCGATCCGCCCGTCCTCTTCGACTGCATCGAGTTCGACCCGCACCTGCGCCGGATCGACCTGCTGAACGAGCTGGCCTTCTTCACCATGGAACTCGAGTTCGCCGGGCACCCGGAACTGGCGCGCCACCTCATCGATCGGTACAACGCGGCCTTCCCGGTGATCCGGAACGAGGCCGAGCAGCGCCTCTACCGATTCTACCAGCTGTACCGTGCCAGCATACGCTTGAAGGTGAACGCGATCGCCGCGCAACAACCCGGTGAGCATGCCGCGGAGGCGACGTTGTTCGAACGCTATTTCGAGCACTATACATCCTGCTGGAACGCCCTGGAAGCATCCTGGAGCTGAGCAGTGCAGGCGGTCCCCTGCACGGTGACCTCCATCACCCTGTATCCGCAGGCGCTCGCCTATCCTTGTCCCTTCATCCTGAACCCTCCGCCATGCGCGACCTTACCCTTCCCTCCTTTCGTTCCTCCCTTCCGGGCACCGTCCTGGTCCTGCTGGCAAGCGGCTTCACTGCGAGCGCGCAGAACCCACTGGCGATACCGCCCACGGTGAGCGGCACGGAGATCGACCTGGAGCTCGCGACCGGCACCGTGCCGTTCCTTCCTGGCGCGGCCACACAGACCATGGGCGTGAATGGTCCGTTGCTCGGCCCCACCATCATCCTGCAGCAGGATCAGCAGGTAACGCTGAACGTGACCAACCATTTGGGCGAGCCCACCACGATCCACTGGCACGGCATGCATGTGCCGCCCGAGGCGGATGGCGGTCCGCACATCGTCATTGACCCGGATGCCACCTGGAGCCCTTCCTTCACCGTGCTGGAGCAGGCCTCCACGCACTGGTACCACCCCCACCTGCACATGCACACCAACGCGCACGTGATCAAGGGCATCGCGGGCCTCATCATCGTGCGAGACCCTGTGGAGGCGGCGCTGACGCTGCCCCGCACCTACGGCGTGGACGACCTCCCGCTAGTACTACAGACCAAGCAGTTCGACGCCGGCAACCAGGTGGTGGTGGGCGGTGCGCTGGACACCCATGTGATGGTGAACGGTACACTGGACCCATACGTGGACGTGCCCGCCCAGATGGTGCGGCTGCGCCTGCTGAACGGGGCCACCGAGCGCGTGTTCAACCTGGGCTTCACCGGGAACCAGCCCTTCTACCAGATCGGATCGGACGGTGGCCTGCTGAGCGCACCGGTGACCCTGACCCGACTGCGACTGGCGCCCGGCGAACGCGCGGAGCTACTCGTGGACCTCGGTGCCCTGCAAGGCCAGAGCATCGAGTTGGTCAGCTTCGGCAGCGAGCTGCCCGCCGCCATCTACGGTGCGGCGCAGCCCGGCATGGGCATGGGACAGACGATCCCGAACTACACTTCCAACCCGCTGAACGGGAACGATTTCACCTTCTTGCGCCTGGATGTGGGCGCCCCCACGGCGGACCCCATCACCACCGTGCCTGCCACCCTGGTGACGCTGAACCCCTGGCCCGAGGCCAGCGCCGATGCCACACGCTCCTTCACCTTCACACCGGTGAACATGGGGCCCACGGCCATCCAGGGTCCCTTCCTCATCAATGGCGCACCCTATGACATGATGACCATCAACTTCGATGTGCCGCTGGATAACATCGAGGTGTGGCAGCTCACCAACCAGTCGCCCATCGCCCACCCCTTCCATGTACATGATGTGCAGTTCTACATCCTGGACATCAACGGGGCTGCGCCGCCGCCGAACATGCAGGGCCGCAAGGACGTGGTACTGGTGCCGGCGGGCATGGGTACCGTGCGCTTCATCACCCGCTTCGAGGACTTCGCGAGCGAGGAAGTACCCTATATGTACCACTGCCACATGCTCACGCACGAGGATGCGGGCATGATGGGCCAGTTCCGCGTCATCGATCCATCGCAAGGTGTGGAAGAAGGCATTGCAGGTAACGGCCTGGTCGTGGCCCCCAATCCTGCTGTGAACCAATTGCGTATCACGCTGGACCCGGCCTTGGGCCTGGGTACGCTCACGGTCACCGACCTCGCCGGGCGCGCAGTGTTGGTGCACAAGGAAGTGGCCGGCCCATTGCGGCTGGATGTAGGGACCCTGCCTTCGGGTGGCTACCTGCTCACCTTCCGCAGCGTGAAAGGCACGGCGACAAGCCGCTTCGTGGTGGGTCGGGAGTAATGCGGGTGCAGCGATGCATGCGGTGAGGCTGTGCGTTGTGTTCCTTACCGGTGTTTGCGGCCGAAAGCCCTGGAGGCAAACCCTAACTTGCCCGCCACCCGTTCCGTCCAATGCATATCCGCTGCCTCTTCCTGTTCCTTCCCGCCCTGTTCGGGGGAAC
>JAHEFL010000213.1:0-1867 GCA_024640205.1 Flavobacteriales bacterium
GAAGCCTTTCCGCTGCGATGTGCACCTTGAACGCCCCGATATCAGCGGATCCATACAGCGGCTGCCTGGACAGGTTCCCATTCTCCACCGTATCCCCATCCACGATCCGGAGGAAGGCCGGTCGCATGGCCATTACCAGAGGTAGCAGGGAAGAACCGATGGAGCCGACACCGATAACGGTGATGCGCGCCGGTGGAAGCGGAGTGGCCATCGCTCGAAGGTAGCGATGCGGCAGGGGATGATGACGTCGTGATGTAAGAAGGACCCATGGCCCGGAGCGGGGCCGAGGAGGGCTACTCCTGCTCCGTGTAGATCACGTCAAGCTCTCCGGAGACCACGCGCGTCACACCATTCGTTTCGTTGAAAAGCGAAACGTCGAAGGACGCCATGAGGCGATGCGCTTCGGTATCGTGTGATGTGATGTGCAACGTACCCGCTGTTCCTGGAGCCACGATGTACGCGAGGCCGAGCTGCATGTACAGTACGCCGTTCCCGATCTCCGTGATCGCGTGCTCTCCCACGGCAAGTTCGTCGAATTGAATTACGAGCGTGTTGCCCGCGAGATCCACACCGGTGACGATCACCGAGCCTTCCGAGCCGGTCGCGATCAATTGCATGTCCGCACAATATCCGTTGCCGTCAACGGAAGCTTCCAAACGCGCACCGTCCGCGCCACATCCGCTGGGAAGAAGACCAACCTCCTGTGCCACTTCCTGTTGATCCTTCATACAAGAGGTGAGCAGAACGGCAAGAGCAAAGAGATGAACGATGGTTGAGCGCTGCATGGTCAGGTGCGATCCGTATTTGTTGGATCCGGCCCTTGAACGCAAAAGGGCCACCTAGGGATACAAGGAAGAAGCCCCGGCCTCCAAGGGAGGTCCGGGGCTTCCGTCACTTTTTGGCAGTATCTATCAGCGCAGCACGACGCGATGCATGCTGTTCCCATCCGTATGCACGATACGCACGATGTACTCCCCCTGTGCCAGACCGTTCAGGTCCAACAAGGTCATGCCTCCTTGGGCACGCGCGTCAGCGTTACGGGTCATCACGACGCGACCAGTAAGGTCCATGAGATCGATGGCCAATGGACCGCTGATCTCACCGAACGAGATCGTCAGTTGATCGTCAGCAGGGTTCGGCCATACACGTATTGAAGCACTGGCATCCTCCTCGTTCAGTCCGACGCTGCCAACAAAGACCATCACTTCCTCACGCGGGCTCTCACAGACCGTGCTCATGGCCTCCACTTCCCAATCGTAGAAGAAATAGTAGTACGCCGTGGCATTGTTCCCATTCACTGAACTGCTCGTGACCGCACCCAAGGTGCCCAAAGCGTATGGATAATTCTGCGCACTGCCGAGACCATCGCGCCAGAGCTGTGGGTTACCTCCCACGCATCGCAACGCATAATCCCCCGCAGTGGGTACGGTGTAATCCAACTGCACGAAACTCTCACCATCCGGGATATTGTAGGTAGCTGTTGCCACCGTGCTGCCGTTCGATCGATCCACCAAGGCGATGGTGCGATTGCCGGCACCGTTCGCATAGACCTTCACCGAACGCAGGATGAAGGGCTCGTATGATTCGAAGAACAAATAATTGTCCGAATTGGTATGGTACACACCGTTCGCAACATCATTGTTCGTCTTGGCCCCGTTCGCGATCCCACCACCGCTGATGAGCGAGGAAGTGACCCAGAACGGTGTGTTGGTGGATACGACCGGTGTATTGAACGTGGGGCCGCTGCCCACAGCCGTTCCGCCAACGGCCACATCGTACCACGAGATGTTCTCACCGGTGGCCATCAGCATGGCGCTTCCCGGAACAGGGATCGTCACATCATCGGCGATCGGAGCGACAGGCGAAT
>JAHEFL010000213.1:1877-4463 GCA_024640205.1 Flavobacteriales bacterium
CACGATATCCGAACTGGTGAAATCGCCGCACGCTCCGTCGATGGTGACCGAGTAAGTACCCTCGTCCGTCACTTCGATACTCTGGGTGATCTCCCCGTTACTCCACGTATAGCCTTGTGCAGGTGAAGAGGTAAGCAGAACCATACTGCCTTCGCACAACTGGGTATCCCCGATCACCGATATCGTAGGGGTTTCATCAGGACTCTCCATGACGGTAATGCTGGCCGATGAAATACATCCGGTGCCATCATCGATGGTCACAGCGTAGTTCCCTTCCTCGGAAACGACAATACTCTGTGTGGTCTCTCCCGTACTCCATGAATATTCAGCGCCGGCGTCCGCAGTAAGGGTGATCGTTTCACCATTCCCGCATACGATGGGTGCGCTTGATGGGGTGATCGTGCCGGGCGGGCTAAGGCAGATACCCTCGACCGCACTCAGGAGTTGGTCCACTTCCACGTCATTGTAAACATCCACCTGCCCGCTCGGCCAAGTGATCATGAGCGTGGGGATCGTTGTGTAGCTCCCCAACCCGAAATGCAATACAAAGCTGTTCACGATACCGTAACTCTCCCCGGCGTGCACTTCACGGATCATGGTTCCCCAAGGGCCGGTGATCGTAACTCGGGCACCAACAGCATCCATGTTACTCGCAACACCGGTAAGATCCACGTTCAACCAATGGTTACCATTGGGCGTATTCAGCCAAAGCCGGTCAGGAAAGTTCGCGTCACCGTCCACGTAGCCATCCCCGTAGCCCGCATACACATCCTGAAATCCATCGCCATTCAGATCACCCAAGGCAAATGTTTTCATGTCCTTGGAAGCCGGGAACAAGTTGAAGATCTCGGTGAACGTGCCATCGCCGTTCCCTTTGAAGAAATGCTCCGCACTACCGACCATGACGTCCAGGAATCCATCGTTGTCCATGTCCTCCATCTTGCCCTGCAAAAAGAAGCCGCTGAGTTCCAATCCGCTGCCTGCTGTCACGTTCGTGAAATGACCGGTGCCATCGTTCTCGAACAACATCAACGTGCTGCTATGCGTGGTGCTGAATGCATCGAGATCGCCGTCGTTGTCGTAGTCACCAAAGTCCGTTGTCCACACCTGCTCGCGGTTCTGCAGTCCATATTCCTCGGCTTGGTCCGTGTAGTTACCGTTCCCGTCATTGACGAACAAACGGTCCCAGCGCCGACAATCGGCAGGGCTGTTCACGCCTTGACGGCAATGGCTGATGTGCAGGTCGATGTCCCCATCGTTATCAAAATCGGTGGCCGTGCTGCCGTAGTTACCGCTCATATCACCCGAAGTACCCGTACATTCCGGCGTAGCCCAAGGCATGAAATTCGCGTCGTATACCGGTGTCCCGCCGGTGTTGGTGATCCAGATGTTGCTGGGGCCGACATCGTTGCAGGCGAATACGTCCACCCGACCATCATTATCCCAATCGGCCATGGTCATGCACTGAGTGAAAATGTTCGGACCGTTCAGGTTGCTCAATGTGTAAACACCACGCGAAGTGATCTTCAGATACCGGGTGGTGGAAACTCCGGAGCAGATATCCTTGTGGCCGTCGTTGTCCAGATCCGCAATGGCCCAACCCCACTGTGAACTATTGTCCACCTCACCGTAGTCATAGCTGATGAACGTGTGATCAGGGTTCTGGTACAGGACGTACACATGGGTGCTGAAGTCCAACTGGATGATGTCATCCAATCCATCGCCATCCATATCCGTAACTCCGATGCAGGCGCCGGAATGGCCATCATGCGGAAGCAGGCCGCTCGCGTTCGTGAAGCTGAGCTGTGCTGAAATAGCCAACGGCATCGTCAAGGCGATGACCGTCCCGAGGGTAATTCGTTTTATCATGTTGAATTCCAAGTAGTTATGTTCCAAAGACGGGGTATTCCGTTTGCAGGCAAAGCAAGTAAGTCAGAAGCATTCACTCAGGCCGTACCATTCCCGGTGTATACTGGAGATCCTGAGCCTCCCTGATCTTCAAGGGAAACTTCCCTACCGTCGCTCTGGCGGAGAATGCTTTCCCTGTGGACGGCGTCCATGAATTCACGCACGAACTCCGGACTCAGGCGTAAATGCTCTGCCAGTCTCAATTGACGTGTCATGATCCGCTCCCATCGCTCCGGCTGCAGAATGGCCACGTTGTTGGCCCGCTTGTGCTCCCCGATCCGCTCGGCGATATCCATTCGGGCCCCTAATTTCTGAGCGATCTCCTCATCCAATTGATCGATCAGGTCGCGAAGTTCCTGCAGACGGTCCTGCATGCCTTCGGTCGGCCTCGCTTGTCGGAAGATCAAACTCTCGATCAGGGATGCGTATGTCCCCATATCGACCTGCTGCTCGGCATCACTACGCGCGTTGGTCGGGTCCGGATGGACCTCCATCATGAGCCCGCTCAAACCCAGGTCGAGTGCCTGCTGCGCCACACTTCCCAAATGCTCCCGGTCGCCCGCGATGTGGCTCGGGTCACACAGGATCTCCAAGCCCGGGAAAGCGGCTTTCAGGCGGATCGGGAATTCCCACATCGGGCTGTTCCGGTAAGGCGTCCGCTCGAACCAGCTGAACCCG
>JAHEFL010000214.1 GCA_024640205.1 Flavobacteriales bacterium
AAGCTCTTCATCGATGGTGAGGAGGTGGCCCAGGGTCGGGTGGAACGTACGGTGCCCATGCGTTACGGTGTGGAAGGCTTCGATGTAGGCCGGGACAATGTGAGTCCGGTCAGCCATGCCTACAGATCGCCCTTCCCCTTCACAGGTGTGATCCGCGAGGTTGCCATGGAAGTGCAGTGATCAGGTAAGGGAAAGCTCGTCGGAAGTCCTGGGCGGACGAAAAGCCGTGGGACCCGAACACGACAAGGCCCCGGCAACTCCGGGGCTTTGTCATTTAGGGGTGACGATCGTCACCTGAAAAGCACGTCCCGGCAGGTACCTTGGAATGGATGAAAAGTCCCTGCGAACGGAGTGGTGTACGGTATGGTACCTGACCATGATGGCGTAGGGAAAATGTTCTTATGAGAACGGTTCCCGGACTGGACCATGCCAAGCGTTATAACCATGCCTTGGATGATGGGTGGCGAACATGCTTCGACCATAAAGTTCGATAGGATCATTCCTGATCGATGGACCGGGCTGCGTTCGCTTCTATGGGCATCGTTCGTAGCGCTCTCATCGGGTGCTGAAGCACAATGCACATGGTACACCATCACCATGGACGACAGCCCGACCGCCACCGAGGTGAGCTGGTCCTTGATCGATGAACTGGGCGTGACCTGGGCCACCGGCTTCGCACCTTGGGAGGAGGACATCTGCCTGCCCGACGGATGCTACACGCTGCTGATGTACGACAGCGGTGGCAATGGATGGCAGAACGAGGACTGGTTCATCGCTGATTGGATCGGCGAGTTCGACTTCGATACGAATCTGGGGGACGGTCCGCATGGCACGGACACGTTCGTGCTGGGCGAGGACCAGCCCTGCGATCCTGCTGCACCTGGATGCCCTGCCGGTACGTCCACGTACCAGTTCATTGTTACCTCCGGAACACAAGCAGGTGAGGTGGCATGGGATCTCATGCTGAACGGTTCGGCACTCTATACCGGTGGGGCGCCATACAACGATACCCTGTGCCTGGCTGATGCGTGCTATTGGTTGCACCTGTACGATGCATCGGGAAATGGCTGGAACGGTGCTACCTATACCCTGAAGTATTTCGGTGGCGCCACGCTCTACAACGGTACCCTGAACACCGGAAGCTTGGATTCCGTGCAGGTGGTGATAGGCGGCGTGGATTGTAACGAGCAACCACCACCCGGCGGGGGCGACTGTAACAACAACAGTGACCCCACCGGGGATTGCGCCACGGCGGTATGCGTGTGCGATCCCTACACGTTCCCCATTACCCCCAGCGGTTTCGGTGCCATCAACGAGATTCCCCCGCCGGGTTCCATTTCCAACCCGTCATTCGGCGGTGGCATCCCGCCTCCTCCATGGGGTGGCACCGACTATGGCTGCCTGCTTGCTGCGGAACTCAACAGCAGTTGGATGCTGTTCAACATCGGCACCAGCGGAAGCCTCGGCTTCAGTTTCGGTGGTGGCGGTCAGCAGGTGGGCTACTACGATTGGAGCATGTGGCTGTACACCGGGCCGGGCACGTGCAGTGCGATCGCGAACAACACATTACCTCCGGTGCGCTGCCTATGGAATGCCGTCTCCTGGGGCGGCACGGGCATGTCGAACACGCTGCCGCCTGGCGCCAATGCGGGCAATTACGCACCGGAGCTGATGGTGAACGCCGGCGAGCAATACATCATCTGCATGAGCAATTGGAGCTACATGACGATGAACGTGACGCTGGACTTCTTCGGTACGGCCACCGTGCAATGCGGCCTTGTACTGCCCATCGAGCTGATGGATTTCCAGGCTACGGCACGCATCCATGATGTAGTGCTGGAGTGGACCACGGCCACCGAACGGAACAGCTCCGAGTTCGAAGTGGAGCGGAGCAGCGACGGACTGGATTACACGTTATTGGGTACGGTACCCGCTGCCGGTAACAGCCAATCCCTAATACAGTACGCGCTTGTGGACGACCACCCGCTTTCCGGCTTGTCGTACTACCGGCTCACGGAGTATGACACGGATGGAAACCAGGGTGCCCGGGAGGTGCGAGCGGTACATTTCAGGGACCCCGAAAGTGGGTTGCAGCTCATCACTGATCCGGCGAGCGACACGTGGTGGGTCACGATCCCGCCAGGAGAGGGTGGCACGCTTGCAATGATCGATATGGCCGGTAGAACGGTGTTCCAACAGAAGTACGTGGGCAATAGGGAACGTACCGTGATCGGCCTTTCAATGTCCGCACTGACGGATGGCGTGTACCTGATCATGACACGCGAACCCGGTCGCGTATTGTCCACGCGCCGCATGCTCGCGCATTGAGGTCGAGATAGGAATTGGATCAGTGTACCCGGATCTTGAGCACGAATACTGCGATGGAACGGTGTGTTATCTGCTTTTCCGTCACAAGGCGTGGTACTCGAACGTACCGGTGATCGTGTGGGTGATGATGGCTGGTTCGCTGACCGGGTCAACGAACACCTTCATCTCCATGGTGCCTGAGATGCTTCCTTTCAGAAAGTCCACGGCCCCATTGGAGACCTCGAGATCCGTTACCGTAACGGCCGTGTTCGCAGTGGACAGCAGGTTGGTCAGAATGTCGTTGTCCAGATCCCCGTCGTTGTCATAAAAGGCCTCCGCATAGTCGATGTTCAGCATGAACGTCGGGGTTTCAGTGATCACCCCGGTGCTTGTGGTCGTGAATGATCCCATCGCGTTGGAACCGATCTCCGCAGGTATGCTCATCTCAACGGTCTTGTCGAACCCGTATGCATATACGAGACCGATGACCTGCTGAACGCCTTCCGGTGTCGTTGTCTCGAACATAGCTCCGGAGATCAGCAGTTGACCAGGATCCACCACTGCCGGTAACGAAATGGTGTCAAAAACGCTCAACGCAGGACCTTGAACATCGATATGGATGTACGAATAGCCAAGAGTGGGTTGCCCTCCGGTAGTTCCGCCACCGCCGCCTCCACTCGGCGCAGCGCTATCATCCTCGTTCTTCGAACAGGATGCGAACAAAAGCACAGCCGCCAGCAGGAGGAATGTCTTGGATGTGAACAAGGAATGGTTCCGATCAGACATGGTCGCGTTCGTTCTCCCAGGGATGGTATGCTGGGATCGGACCTTCCGAAAGTAGAGGCTCCACCAACCGGATCGTAGTCAATAGCCCGAAGTAGCCATGTGTCGAAGACCCTGCCCAGGAGGGCCGATCCCATCAATATTCCTGATCCAGGGACGCAGGGAGCAACAGCTCCGACCTTAGATCGGAGATCACTTCACCGCCGTTACCACGATCGCGAGTCCATCGATGTTGCCTTTCGGATAACGCTCGGTCATGGAGGCGATCACATCGGCCTTCACTTTGGAAACGGTATCGGCATCCACCGAGCTCAGTGCCGCGACGAAAGGCGCTGCCACCTCGGTCATCATGTTCCAGTATTCCTCCGGGCTGTTCACTCCCACGGTGCAGGCCACTTCACGCTCCGCCACTTCCTGCAGTCCCGCATGGCGGAACAGGCCTGCGATGAGGCCGGATTCGGCGCAACGGAACATGCCTGGTGCACCGGGCACGGGCGGAGGCATGTCGATGTGTTTTTTGATGTTCTGCATCATGCAGGTGACCCAGAAATTCTTCTCCGGCCCCGCCCATACCGCCGTGGCGATGCGACCACCGGGTTTCAGCACCCGGGCCATCTCCTTCGCGGCCTGTTGCATGTCCGGGAAGAACATGAAGCCCATGCGGCAGCTCAGCTCATCGAAGGTGCCGTCGTCGAAGGGGAGGTCATGTGCATCCGCTTCAAGGAATTCCACGTTGGTGATCCCCAAGGCGGCTGCTTTCTCCTTCGCCACGTCCAGCATCTTCTCCGCGACGTCGGTGATGATCACCTTGCCGCCGTGCAAGTGCCTGGCGATGCTGAGCCCGGGTTCGCCGGTGCCAGCCGCGATGTCCAGCACCATGGATGTGCCCGTGGCGCCCAAGTGGTCCATAATGGCATCTCCGGTGGGTTGGAGCATGGCCATGGTCATGGCGTCCCACTTTCGCCATCCGCCGCTGAATTTGTTCCAGGATGCTTTTTGCGCGATGCTGATCTTGGGGGCCTGGGTTTCCATGTTCTCGGGTTTGGAGCATTGAATGTAATGCTTGCTGCTTGGAATAAAGGACCCCGTCGGTTCATGGTCGGGTACTCGATCTGCGTAAGATGGAAAACACCTTATTCCATTTGTGATCAGCACCGGGCACCGATTGAGCTGACCACGGTCATTGGTGCAGCTGAGCTACTGGACGATCTTCGTACGACATGGTCATCATGAATAGTTATGACCGTATTCTTATGGATCCTTGCCACGCTGTTGCTGTTCCTGCTGCTGCTGTTGGTGACCCCCATGGTGCTGGAGTTGGATTCGCGCACGGCCCACGCGGAGTTGCGCTGGGGTTGGATCGGTGGTATGCG
>JAHEFL010000215.1 GCA_024640205.1 Flavobacteriales bacterium
GGGCTATCATGGTCGTGCCAGCAGCATCCTTCCCAGCGGCATTCCCGTGCGCAGGCCCTGCGGCCAGACCCGACCGGTACCCGACGCGCCACCGGTCTTCGGCCCCACCAAGCAGCTGGACCTCGAGCTGGAGATGGGCTTCATCACCTACGAAGGGAAGGAGCTCGGCGAACGGATCAGCACGAAGGAAGCGGAGGAACACATTTTCGGCCTGGTGCTGTTCAACGATTGGAGCGCTCGCGACATCCAGGCCTGGGAGTACGTGCCCCTGGGACCCTTCCTCGCCAAGAACTTCGCGAGCAGCATGAGCCCCTGGGTGGTGACGCTGGATGCCTTGGAACCCTTCCGCGTGCAGGGTCCTGCCCAGGAGCCCGAGCCCCTGCCCTATCTGCGCTTCGAAGGGGAACGCTCCTATGACATCGCCCTGGAAGTGGCCATCGCACCGGACGGTGGAAAGGCGCATACCATCTGCCGCAGCAACTTCCGCTACATGTATTGGAACATGGTGCAGCAACTCGCGCACCACACCGTGAACGGATGCAACATCCGCTGCGGCGATCTGCTGGCCAGTGGCACGATCAGCGGCCCCACACCGGACAGCTTCGGCAGCATGTTGGAACTGACCTGGCGTGGCACCAAGCCGATCCATCTCGGGGATAACGGGGAACGGAAGTTCATCGAGGACGGCGATACCGTGATCCTGCGCGGGCATGCCGAGAAGGACGGGCTGCGTATCGGTTTCGGTGCCGTGGAAGCCAAGGTCCTTCCAGCCATTTAAGGTCCTGTTACCGCGGGTCGGGAAGCCGGGGTGGTCACGCCGGTGTACCTTTGTGTGAGCTGCATCCTACATGGACAAAGGGCCCGATACCGCACCTTCCACAACACCCGCATCCCATGCCAGGGAAGCGGGAAAAAAGCCGGTGTACGACCTCGTCGCGGAGAAGGCGGAGATCCTGCGTCGCTACCGTGGTCTGCTCCGGAGCATCCGCGGGGACCGTAGCGTGGAGGACACCCGGCTGATCCGTAAGGCCTTCAACATCGCCGTGGAGGCGCACAAGAACCAGCGTCGCAAGACCGGTGAACCGTACATCTATCATCCCATCGCGGTGGCCCGCATCTGTGCCGAGGAGATCGGGCTGGGGACCACCAGCGTGGTCGCAGCACTGCTGCACGACACGGTCGAGGATACCGACCTGACGCTTGACGATGTCAAGGATCTTTTCGGCCCCACCGTGGCCACCGTGATCGACGGCCTCACGAAGATCAGCGGCATGAAGTTCAGCACGGACAGCATACAGGCGGAGAATTTCCGCAAGGTGCTGCTGACGCTGGCCCAGGACGTCCGCGTGATCCTCATCAAACTGGCGGATCGACTGCACAACATGCGCACGCTGGACAGCATGGTGCGCGACAAGCAGCTGAAGATCGCCAGTGAAACGCTGTACCTCTATGCCCCGTTGGCCCACCGGCTCGGGCTCTACAACATCAAGAGCGAGTTGGAGGATCACGCCCTGCGCTTCAAGGAACCGGTGATCTATGACGAGATCAGCCAGAAGCTGAAGAAGGGCGAGGCCGTACGGCGGCGTTTCATCAGCCGCTTCATACTTCCCATCCGTGAGACGCTCGACCGGGAAGGTTTCGAGTACGAGATCAAGGGACGACCCAAGAGCGTGCACAGCATCTACAACAAGATGCTGAAGAAGAACGTGTCCTTCGAGGAGGTCTACGATGTGTTCGCGATCCGCATCATCATCGACAGCCGACCGGAACTGGAGAAGGCGGACTGCTGGAAGGTGTACAGCGTGGTGACGGATTTTTACCAGCCCAACCCGGACCGACTGCGCGATTGGATCAGCATCCCCAAGGCCAATGGCTACGAGAGCCTGCACACCACGGTGATGAGCCCGGGCGGACGTTGGGTGGAAGTGCAGATCCGGAGCCGGCGCATGGACGAGATCGCGGAAATGGGTCTCGCTGCGCACTACCTCTACAAGGGAGAAGAGGAGCAGACCTCGGCGCTGGACGCGTGGCTAACGCGCATTCGCGAAGTGCTCGATGACCCCAGCTCCAACGCCCTGGATTTCGTGAACGACTTCAAGCTGAATCTCTTCAGCGATGAGATCGTGGTCTTCACGCCCAAAGGGGAGATGCGGAACCTGCCCGTGGGAAGCACCGCCCTCGACTTCGCGTTCGATATCCATACGCAGATAGGCCGGCAATGCATCGGCGCCAAGGTGAACCATAAGTTGGTCCCCCTGAGCCAACCCTTGAAAGGTGGGGACCAGATCGAGATCATCACAAGCCGCAAGCAGCAGCCAAAGGAGGATTGGCTGAACTATGTGGTCACTGCGCGTGCCCGGCACCGCATCAAGCAATCGCTGCGCGACCAGAAGAAGAAGTTGTCGGTGGTGGGTCGGGAGGCCGTACAACGAGTGCTCCGTAAGTGGGGTGTGAAGACGAGTACGGCGAACATCCAGGCGCTGGCGGACCACTACCGGTGCCACACGCCAACGGATCTTTACTACCAGGTGGCGCGCGGCAAATACGATCCGGCCACCCTGGAGGGTGTGGAAGTGCGTGCCGGAAAGCTGCACCTGCCGAAATTGAAACGGAACGTGGATGAGCGTTCCCTGGAGGATGTGGTGGCGGAGATCCGCGGAGAAACCCATGGCGCGCTGCTCATCGGTGATGACCTACAGAAGATCGACTACAAACTCAGCCCATGCTGCAACCCGATAGCCGGTGATGATGTTTTCGGTTTTATCACCGTGGGCGAAGGCATCAAGATCCATCGTGTGAACTGCCCCAACGCGGTGCAGCTCATGAGCAACTTCGCGTACCGCATCGTAAAGGCCCGGTGGAAGGGCAAGGACACCGTGGAATTCCTGGCCGGCATCAAGTTCAGCGGCATTGATGATGTGGGGCTCGTGAACAAGATCACGACCATCATCAGCCATGAGCACAACGTGAACATGAGGTCCATCGGGTTCGAGAGCAGGGATGGCATATTCGAAGGCAAGGTGATGGCATTCGTGCATGATACCGATCACCTGAACGCGTTGATGGACAAGCTGAAGCGGGTGCGCGGCGTACGCAGCGTGGAACGTGTGGACCAGTAACCGTGCGCGGCACCGGGAGCTTTCGCGCACGGATTACATTTGTGCCATGACCACTGTGGAGCGGGACGGGAACGTCCAGCGCATTTTCACCGAGTATCTGGAGCGAAAGGGGCATCGCAAGACCCCCGAGCGCTTCGCGATCCTGACGGAGATCTACGCCCAGGAAGGTCATTTCGATATCGAGCGGCTCTACGGGCGGATGAAATCGAAGAAGTACCGTGTGAGCCGGGCCACCCTTTACAATACCATGGACCTCCTGCTCGATTGCTCCCTGGTGCGCAAGCATCGCTTCGGCGGACACCAGGCGCAATTCGAGAAAGCCCATCACTACCAGCAGCATGACCATATGATCTGCGATCTGTGTGGTGCGGTACAGGAATTCTGTGACCCCAGGATCCAACAGATCAGGAATACCGTGGGCGATGTGACCGGATTCGAGGTCCACCATCATGCCCTGCATATCCATGGCGTCTGCACCGCCTGCCAAGCAAAACGAAACGAACCATGACCGTGACCGAACGACCCACTTTCGACCTTATCATTTCCGAAGAACAAGGTTGCAAGGTTTTCCACCTGAAGGGTCGCCTGATGGACCAGCAGCAGGCTGACCGCCTGATGGCTGCCCTGGACGAGGAACTGGCTAAGGGGCACAGCAGTGTGATCCTGGACCTGGCCGATCTTCAATACATGAACAGTACCGGGCTCAACATCCTCATCAACGTGCTGACACGTACCCGCAACGCGGGGGGGGACACCCTGATCGCCGGAGTGAGCAGCAGCGTGCGGCAACTGTTCCTCGTGACCAAACTCGATTCCGTCTTCATCATCACCCCGGACGTGGCCCAGGCCGTGGCTAAGATCAACGCATAGGATGTCCAAGGGGAGAATGGACGTGCTTCTCGGGGCCCAATGGGGCGATGAGGGCAAAGGCAAGGTGGTGGATGTGATCGCCCCGGACTATGAGGTGATCGCCCGTTTCCAGGGTGGCCCCAACGCTGGTCATACGCTCATCTTCGAAGGCTTCAAACACGTGCTGCATACCATCCCGAGCGGCGTGTTCCGCGAGGGTACCATGAACCTGGTCGGCAACGGGGTCGTCATCGATCCGGTGATCTTCCTGAAGGAGGTGAAGGCACTGGAAAAGATCGGTATCGACCTGCGCCGTTCGCTGCCGATCTCCCGACGCGCACACCTCATCCTGCCCACGCACCGGGCCTTGGATGCGGCCAGCGAGGCGGACAAGGGCAAGGCGCGGATCGGCAGTACCCTGAAGGGCATCGGTCCTACGTACATGGACAAAACAGGGCGCAATGGCCTACGGATCGGGGAT
>JAHEFL010000216.1 GCA_024640205.1 Flavobacteriales bacterium
TACGCGCTCGTCATCAGTACGAACGCAGGCCTGTGGCGCTACATGCCGGGTGATACGGTGTGTTTCACCAACGTCCGTCCGTATCGGCTGCAGGTGAGCGGTCGCACCCGGAGTTTCATCAACGCCTTTGGCGAGGAGTTGATCGTGGACAACGCGGACCGCGGGGTGGAAGCCGCTTGCAAGGCCACTGGGGCCATTGTGACCGAATACACTGCAGGTCCCATTTACATGGACGGTGACCGCCCGGGAGGGCATGAATGGATCATCGAATTCCAGAAGGAACCGGAGGATCACGAGCTCTTCATGCAGGCACTGGACCGGACGATGCGTGAACTGAACTCCGATTACGATGCCAAACGACGCGGCAACATGGCCATGATGCCGCCGTTATTGCGCAAGGTGAAGATCGGTACGTTCCATGCATGGATGAAGGAACGCGGCAAGCTCGGTGGTCAGAACAAGGTTCCCCGACTGAGCAATGACCGGGTGTACATCGACGCATTGCTTGAACCTTCGATCCCATGAAGCAGATCCTCATCGCCCTGCTGTCCCAAGGCGTGCTGCTCGCCGTATGCCATGCGCAGAACGTGACCGGCAGGATCGTGATCGAGGGTCATTACGACCGCTTTACCACGGATGAACTTGGAAATACCTACGTGCTGCGCGGGGATGAGCTGGAACTTTACGACAAGCACGGCAAGAGTTGGTTGCGTAACAGTGGCAAGACCTTCGGACGCATCCATACCATCGATGCGTTCTACTCGCTGAAGCCGATGGTATTCTCACCCGAACTGGGGCAGATAGCGGTACTGGACAATACGCTCAGTGTGCAAGGCAGCGTGCTGAACCTGCCGCGCAACGGATTCCCGCAGGTACGACTGGCGTGCATGAGCGTGCAGAACCACTTCTGGTTGTTCGATGAGCGTGACCTCTCCGTCATCAGGGTCGATGCGCACCTGCGTTCCCGTGCGAATTCCGGTCGCTTGGATCAGCAGCTGGGTGTTACACCCGGACCGAGCTCGATGCAGGAGCATGAGAACTGGCTGTATATGAACGACCCGGATCTGGGCATCCTCGTATTTGATCTGTTCGGCACCTACTCTCGTACGATCCCGATCCTGGGTGCAAGCCATTTCGAGGTACGTGGAAAGATGCTCTATTTTCTTGCTGAAGGAAAGTTCCAGGTGTATGACATGCGCACGTTCGAGATCCTGCCATTCCCGATCCCGCTGGAGGAAGAAGGTGAGTTGTTGAACGCACGGGTGGAGATGAACCGCGTGTACCTTCATCTGCCGGAGCGCATCGTGATCCTGGAATTCCAGCGGTAGTTGCGGAGTTTCACGACTTTTCCACATCGCAAGGCTGCACTGAAGGGCTCGGGTATCTTCGCGCGGCGGCCCCGGCCGATCAATGAAACCAGAGTCCATTCATCATGCATATCGCGATCGCAGGTAATATCGGTTCCGGAAAGACCACCCTCACTCAGCTGCTGGCCAAGCACTACAAATGGGACCAGCTGCAGGAAGCCGTGGACAACAACCCCTACCTGTTCGATTTCTACAAGGACATGCAGCGCTGGAGTTTCAACCTCCAGATCTTCTTCCTGAACTCCCGCTATGAGCAGTTGCTGGAGATCCGCAACAGCGGCCGCAACGTCATTCAGGACCGGACCATTTACGAGGATGCCTACATCTTCGCTCCCAACCTCCATGCGATGGGTCTTATGACCACGCGGGACTTCGAGAACTACTTCCGGCTCTTCAACAACATGGACAGCTCGATCACCCCCCCTGATCTTTTGATCTACCTGCAGGCCCCGGTGGAGAAGCTCGTCAAACAGATCTCCGAGCGCGGAAGGGAGTACGAGAATTCGATCAGCATCGAGTACCTGAAGCGATTGAACGAACGCTATGAAGCGTGGATCCAGACGTACGACAAAGGGAAATTATTGGTGATCAACGTGGAGGACAATTCCTTCCACAGCGACCGCGAGGACCTCGGAAGGATCATCAACGCGATCGATGGAGAGATCCATGGATTGTTCCCCGGTGGCGAAGGAGCCGCTGAGAAAGCAGCTCCGAGCAAACGGTCCAAAGCGCCTGTGAAAGCCGCCAAGACCACACGCAAGAAAGCGATGGCCAAGAGTTGAGTGCTACCGGATACGAATTGAAAAGGGCGGGATGATCATCCCGCCCTTTTCAATTCAACCATCAGTGATATCACTCCGGCAAGGCAGTCGTGAAGACCGTCGTAAGGTCGAGCGCTCCCTGCTCCACCGGTAACGCGCCGTGATCATGGTCGTGGTCATGTCCTTCGTGATCGTGGTGTATCGGTGCTGCCGCATGCCCGCCTTCATTGATGTGCGGTGCAATGATCAGCGCCACGATGGAGGTCAACTTGATCAGGATGTTCATGGATGGTCCGGAAGTGTCCTTGAAAGGATCACCCACGGTATCGCCTGTAACCGCGGCCTTATGCGGCTCGCTGCCCTTCTTGAACTCGACGCCATCGATCAATACCCCTTTCTCGAAACTCTTCTTGGCATTGTCCCATGCACCGCCGGCGTTGTTCTGGAACATGCCCATGAGCACACCGCTCACGGTGATGCCAGCGAGCAACCCTCCCAATGCCTCAGGGCCGAATACGAAGCCCACGATCACCGGAGACAGGAGTGCCAACGCACCGGGCGCGATCATCTCACGGATGGAAGCCTTGGTGCTGATCGCCACGCACTTCTCATACTCCGGCTTCGCTTTCCCTTCCATGATACCGGGGATCTCGCGGAACTGGCGACGGACCTCCTTCACCATGTCCATGGCCGCCTTACCCACCGCGCTGATGGCGAGCGAGCTGAAGAAGAACGGGATCATCGCACCCACGAACAACATGGCGAGCACGTTGGCTTTGTAGATATCGATACCCGTGATACCCGCAAGGCCCACATAGGCCGCGAACAGCGCGAGCGCGGTCAGCGCAGCGGAGGCGATGGCAAAACCTTTTCCGGTGGCCGCAGTGGTGTTCCCCACGGCGTCCAGGTTATCCGTACGCTCCCTAACCTCCTTCGGAAGACCGCTCATCTCGGCAATGCCACCAGCGTTGTCCGCGATGGGACCGAAAGCATCGATCGCCAACTGCATGGCCGTGGTGGCCATCATACCGGCCGCGGCTATTGCCACACCGTACAAGCCGGCCAGATGAAAGGACCCATAGATCCCTGCAGCCAGAATGATGATCGGTAGCACCGTGCTTTCCATCCCCATGGCGAGACCGCCGATCACGTTGGTACCGTGACCCGTGCCGCTCTTCTGCACGATGCTATCCACCGGGCGACGGCCCATGCTGGTATAGTACTCGGTGACCATGCTCATCAGCGTACCCACGACAAGGCCGAGGATGATCGCCCAGAACACGTTCATGCTGGTAATGATCAGATGCACGTCGCCGCGGATGAACTCCATCTCGGCGGGCATCATGTACTGGATCACGAAGTAGCTGGCGATCGCCGTCAACAACATCGACCCCCAGTTACCCAGGTTCAAGGCGTTCATCACGCTGTCGGTGTCCTTGTTGATGCGCACCACCAGGGTACCGAGAATGCTGAAGATGACACCCATGCCCGCGATCACCATGGGTAGCAGGATCGGGGCCATGCCACCGAAATTGTCCGCGCTCACCACCTCACGACCGAGCACCATGGTCGCCAGCATCGTGGCCACATAACTTCCGAAGAGGTCCGCGCCCATTCCGGCCACGTCGCCCACATTGTCACCCACATTGTCCGCAATGGTCGCAGGGTTCCGGGCATCGTCCTCGGGGATACCGGCTTCCACCTTACCTACCAGGTCAGCACCCACATCGGCAGCTTTGGTGTAGATACCGCCACCGACCCGGGCAAAGAGCGCGATGGACTCGGCACCGAGCGAGAAGCCCGCGAGCACTTCGAGGCAGGTCATCATCTGCTCACCATTCGCGTTACCATCGGTGACGTACATGCCGAGGAACACGATGAACAAAGAACTGAGGCCCACCACGGCGAGACCTGCCACTCCAAGGCCCATCACGGTACCTCCATTGAAGCTCACCTTCAAACCTTGCGCAAGGCTGGTACGCGCGGCCTGTGTCGTGCGTACGTTCGCCTTGGTGGCGATGTTCATGCCGATCCAGCCAGCCAGTGCGCTGAAGAAAGCTCCGATCAAAAAGGCGATGGCCACGACCCAATCGCTGTGCTCCACCAGGGTTCCGCTCCAGGCGAGAAGCACGGAAGCGATCGCTGCGAAGACACCAAGTACCTTCCATTCCGCGATCAGGAATGCACTGGCTCCGCGCGCGATGTAGCCTGCGAGCTCCTGCATGTTGGCATCCCCCGCATCCTGCTTGCTCACCCACATGGCCTTGCCGATCATCACGACCAGTCCGATCACTCCCATGACCGGGATGTAG
>JAHEFL010000217.1:0-1019 GCA_024640205.1 Flavobacteriales bacterium
AAGAACGGGGAGATCAGTGCGCCGATCGTCCTCGGAAGGGACCACCACGACGTGAGCGGTACCGACAGCCCCTACCGGGAGACAGCGAACATCCGGGATGGATCGCGCTTCACGGCGGACATGGCCGTGCAGAATTTCGTGGGCGATGCCTTCCGTGGCGCCACATGGATAAGCCTGCACAATGGCGGCGGTGTGGGCTGGGGCGAAGTGATCAATGGCGGCTTCGGCATGGTGCTGGACGGCAGCACGGACAGCGAAAGACGCTTGAAGAGCATGCTGCTTTGGGACGTGAACAACGGGATCGCCCGGAGAGCCTGGGCCCGCAATCCCAATGCGATGTGGAGCATCGAACAGGAGATGAAGCGGACTTCCGGGTTGAAGGTGACCCTTCCGAACGAAGCGGATGTTCGGTTGATCGACAAGGCGTTCGGTTAACTTTCATAACTTTTTTCGTCCATCACCCAACCCCGAGGCGTTTCCCGCCGTGTATAGGAGCGAACGAACCCGATCGACCTCTTTTAATCTCACATGGACATGAACATACGCTCACTCCTTCTTGGACCCGCTCTGATAATTGGCATGGCGACCTTCGCACAGCCCATTCCTCCTTACCAGGTCACCGTTGCCGGCATCGTTTTGGGATGCACGCCGAATAGCAGCGTGAACATCATTACAGTACAGAACACACAACCACCAGTGGATATGGATGTCCCCCTGGATGCCAATTGTGGATTCACGATCGACCTTTCCATGGATTCCTTCCAGGGCTGGTTCCAGATCAGTACGCCATGCAATGGCGCCATCCAAACCGCCGTAGTACCGTACACGGTCAATGTGTTGGACACAACGGCGGTTTTCGTCACCATCGATTGTGGTAGCGGCAACATGGACGACTGTCTTGGCGTTCCCGGAGGTACGGCGCTTCCTGGCACGGCATGCACCACGTTCGCGGGGGTACCTGGAACGTGGAGCGCAGGATGCGTATGCGTTGCGAATTCCACTTCATGCAATGCCTGCTT
>JAHEFL010000217.1:1029-4420 GCA_024640205.1 Flavobacteriales bacterium
GCCGGACCTGGCATTCCCTTCGCAGTGCAATTCACCAATTGCAGCAGTGGAGGTACGTCACCCTACCAATGGGATTGGACATTCGACAATGGCACAAATGGCTCCAACTCCGTGATGCCCGATACAGTGGTCATATTCGACCCTGGGGTCTATATCGTGTGCATGACTATGTCCGACGCGAATGGCTGTTCAAGCACATATTGCGACAGCGTCATGGTAGACGCGGACGGATGGATCAATAACGGCGTGAACTACGATTGCATGGGGATTCCCAATGGCCCCGACGTTCCAGGAGCTGCTTGCGCAACGGCACTAGGTGGCCCGGGTACGTGGAATGACAATTGCGAGTGCATCCCGAATAATCCCGTGCCTTGCGAAGCCGGTTTCTGGGTGATCCAAGCCTATGGAATTGACAGCATCGGCAATCCGAACGGAGTTGGCGATCCAATCCCCTTTGAACTCTGGGTATGGAACCTGAGCAGCGGTGGCACAGGCAATTACCAGTTCGTGTGGGACTTCGGTGATGGGACCACTTCCACCGACCCCTTCCCCACGCACACCTACGGAAGCAGCGGACCCTACGAACTCTGCCTCACCATGACCGATGCGGCCGGCTGCACCGACACGTATTGCGAGACGATCGAAGTGGATGAGGATGGCTTCCTCGGATTCGCTGGTGATGGCGGCGCTCGTTCCACGCTCACGATCAACGTGATCCAGGAGCTGCCCACAGGTATCAGCGAGCAGCAAGCTCTTGAGTCCACCGGCTTGTGGCCGAACCCGGTCGCGGATATGATCAACCTCTCCTTGAACAGTTCGCGGAGCGGTAACCTCAACCTGTCGATCGTGGATATGAACGGACGCGTTGTTCGCTCCGAGAGCCACGGTATCCTGGCAGGACAGAATCTCGTGACCATGTCCTTGAACGGATTGGAGGCCGGTGCCTACCTGCTCCGGATCGACAATGGCCAGCAAGCGAAGGTTCAGCGTTTCATGAAGATCCGCTGATCCCGGGATGAAGCTCATCGAAAGGCATCCACACGTGGTGGGTGCCTTTCGGTGCATCGCGTATGGTGTCCGAAGCCCTCATAGCCCGGTGCGCTCGTGAAGAGCCGAAAGCGCAGGCTGAGATGTACCGAACACTGTACGGGACCATGATGGCGATCTGCTCCCGCTACGAACGCAACGAACAGGACGCACTGGCGAGAATGAACGAAGGATTCCTGAAGATCCTGACCAACATACCATCCCGACGGCCGGAGGTACCCTTTGAGCCGTGGGCGCGGCGGATCATGATCAACACGGTGATCGATGAATACCGGAGAAATTCGGACAGAAGAATGAACGAAGTACTGGATACGGAGATCGACGGGATCGGGCACCACGAGGTGAACGATTACCTCCGGCATATGGAGGCCGATGCCTTTGCACACCTGCTGGAGCAGTTGCCGGACATGTCGCGACGCGTATTCAACCTCTTCGCTATTGATGGATACGCACACAACGAGATCGCGGAAATGCTGGGGATCAGCGTGGGTACCTCGAAGTGGCACGTATCCAATGCAAGACAATTACTCCGGAACGCGATCGCCTCCCTTTCCGGATCACTGATGCCTAAGACCGCTCTGCGATGAACCACGAGGAAGAATTCGACGCGCTGGCACGGGGCAAGATGGAGGAGCGCTCCTTCCCCTTCCAGGAAGCGCATTGGCTCGATGCGAAGCGGTTGATCGATGCACAGCGCGGGAGAACGCGCGGCGGTCTGCTGTATTGGCTCGCCGGGGCCGCCTTACTCATATTTGTAACAGGCGTATGGTGGGCCATGGATGCCGACCGATCCGTCGGAACAGAACCTGTTGCGCAACAAAAGATTTCGATCCAGAAAGGAACCGAAGAGAAGGTTGCTGCGAAGATCGATGTCCCTGTCAAGGATGAACGTGCGGCCTTCGTTAATGAAGAGCGTAGCGTGCCCGTAGCAATGCAGGAGGTCCAGGCTCCGATGAACACGACGACGCAAGATCCCGATCCATTATCCGCGAAGGCGCAAATGGACGCTGAGGGATCGAAGCCACGCACGACCGCAGCAACACCCATGGCGACAACCGAGGTGGAAGCAGGAACGCATGGAACCGTTCCAGTATCCGATCCGAACACAGCGCCATCTGCGGAAGAGGTATCGCCGGTTACAAAACCCGAAGATGAGCTTGAACCCGAGGTCGTGGACCTTGAGCCGACGTCGGCGCCTGATGGAGCATCGACTGAACAACCGAAGGCGTTGGTGGAAGGTGCGATTGCCGTGAGCGCGGTCACTAGCGATGCCAGTAAGGTCGATGAGCATGGCCCGGAAGTGGTCCCGCCGAACGCAACAACGGTAGTTGAAGTGGCTACCCCAGTGGAACCGGAGTACTCAACGGATCTAACCGAGGCGACTGGCAGTGCAGCAATAACGAGTGACGCGAACACCGATGTTCCACCTCAGGACACCTTGAATAGTGCGCCCATGGAGCCGGCAGCACCACCCTTGGTGCCGGATGCCGCGCCATGGGAGATCAGTCTCATTGGAGGAATGCTTCGCTCCACCAGCCGATACAGCGGCGGGAACAGCGAGGACTGGAACGGTTCGGTGGATCCCTTGTGGACCGCAGGAGGTGGCCTTGAGATCATGCACATGGGCCGGAACTTCGGCATCGGAACGGGGCTCTTTCTGGGCAGCTATTCAGAACGCATCAACACCGATGAATTGACCAGTAGCACCTTGGATATTCAACGCACGTGGTCCTTCGTTCCGATCGATACGACCATCCTGTTCATCACGGATACCGTGGTGCAGGGTTCGGAAACGATCTATGTGGGTGAAGGCGTTCCCATGACCATCAATGTCCTCACGTCCACGAACGACACCCTGGTAACTGAAACGGTGCAGCGTGAGGCGCAGGTGGTCGAGAACACAGTTAGCTACCTGGAGATACCACTCCTATTGGATGGTCACCTTGTGCAAGGCAGATGGAGCCTGGGCGTCCGTGGCGGACCTTCGTTGGCCCTGCTTACCAAGCGTCGTGGATCGATACCGAATGCATCGAACGACGGCTACACCCCGTTCACGGAACAACAATTCCGGGAGCTTACGCTCGGATACATGCTGCGGGGATATGTTCGTTACCGCTTCAATGCAGCGTGGTCGGTGGGCCTTGAGCCCATGCTCCGCGGCCAGCTGATGAACAGCTTGGGCGAAGGCGATCTATCGAAAATGTCCAGTGCGGGAGGTGCGATGATCAGCCTGTCGTACAGGTTGCGCTAGGGATCGACAATTATCCGCGCAATTCGGCACCGAGTTCCTTTTCGAACGCTTGCCGGATACGAGCCATGGCCTTGTCCACCTGGTCATCCGTCA